>JAAKFC010000167.1 GCA_011065225.1 Chlamydiota bacterium | reverse complement strand
GGCAAAATCAACCCTACGCAATGTGAAGCAATGACAATGGTGGCTGCTCAAGTCATGGGCAATGACACCGCTATAGCAATCGGAGGGTCGCTGGGGCAATTTGAGCTCAATGTTTTCAAGCCCATGCTCATTTACAACCTTTTACAGTCCATGCAACTCTTAGGGGATGTAGCCCGCAATTTCACCGAGAAATGCGCAAACGGCATAGAACCTAACAAAGAGCGAATCGCCTATCACCTGCAAAATTCTTTGATGCTAGCTACTGCACTCAACACCAAGATTGGTTATGACAAAGCCAGCCAAATCGTCAAAAAAGCCTATGAAGAAAATAAGACACTAAAAGCTGCAGCGCTTGAGCTTAATCTCCTGAGTGAAAAAGAATTTGATGACATCGTCGATCCCCAAAAAATGGTCAACCTTACCTAAAGAGCCAATCGAACCAAGATCCGGATCGATGAATTTTATTCACAAGTTCTAATTTCTTTTTGATTTTTTGTTTGCTTCCCATAGATTCTTTTTCTGTACTATCTATTAAAATTTCTAGGTATGAAAAAAATGTTTTTTTAAGCTGAGAATCTGAGTTTTGGATTCATTTCCCTCATTCTCAGGGAACCTCCCTTTTTTCTAGTATAATATTTAATCATATATAAGAATTCTTTCCATTTTATTTTCTTTAGTTTTTTTGTTATAATTCTGCTTTTGATTAATTAAAAGTTATTAAAAGGTTTTTTACATGAATAATAATGATCTGCTCAGAGTCCCAGCCTATTTTCATAGAGAATATGAAAATGATTTGCCTAAACAAGAAACGAAAACAGACTACACTTCTCAAGCCTTGAGAGTTGCTAAAGTAGGGCTTCCATTTGTTGCCTTGTACCAACCATTCGGTAAAGCTCTGGCTTGCGGACTTGGAGCAACTAGAACAATATCTACTCTTAGCGAGTGTTTTGCTGCGGAAGACTTCCAACAGCTTTCTTGGGCGATGTTCAATACTTGTTTAGCTGCCGGATCTGTTGCAGGTACGATTTTTCTTCATCCTCTTGGAATGTTGATCACGACACTCAGTGATATTGGGATGAATGTCTATCACGTATATGGAGCTATCAGTCGTGGAGAGATGCTTGAAGCGGGTAAGCAGACTATGCGCGTTGCGAATAACTCTTTCTATCTTGCAATGATGGTGACTGGTTCTATAGAGCTGCAACTGGCATCTCTTGTTGTTCAAGTTCTTGTAGAGGGAAGTTCCTCTTATGAAGAATTTAATAAAGACAATTGGCTTGAAACATTAGGCCATTTGGGAATGACAGCCGTGAGAATGAACCAGTCACATCACCAATTAGGAATGCTCCAACAAAAATGGGAAGTACAATCCCTATCACAAAAGGCCTTGACCCCAAAGCCAATTACTAAGAGAGTCCCTCAGCCTGAAAAGTCTTCAGTAGAACCGCATGAATCAACTCCTTTTGAGGAAATCGGTTTAGAAAATGAGAAATGGCATCCACTGTTCACTTCACTAGAGGAGCAACATGGAGATTGTTTGAGCTTAGCGCGAGAGGATGAAGATGCATTCCCACAATTAAAATCGTATGGGAGTGAAGGGAATGCTGTTGCAGTGTGGTTGGATGACAAAGATGATCATCTTTCAGAAGGGAGTTTCTTTAAAGCTTCTCACTACAATTCTTCTACGAAAACATGGACAAAACCTTCTACTTTATCCTCGCAGAATATTTTCTCAGATAATTGGTCTATTTTAGGCGTTGATTCCACTGGTAATGCAACTATGATGTGGGTGGAGGAAGAAATACGAGTTATTTCTTTTCAGTCCTCCACAAATAAGTGGACAGATGCTGTGAACATAGGGAAGGCAATCAAGCCTTTAATAAGTTTTGATTCGGATTCTTTAGGGAATACTACGATTGCATGGTCTAATTATGGAAGTTCTGAAGAGGTTCTTTTTAATGTTGTAAATTACGATGCAAAAACACAGAAATGCTCTTCTCCAATTTCTATCACCTCTGATTTATATCATTCTGAAAATGGAAACTTTCGGAGGGTAGCACCGCTTGCAGTAAGATGTGACAATCATGGTAATGCATCTGTTATGTGCTGTGACCGTTTAAATGGAAATTTATTCGGTGTGGTTTACGATTCAACCCATGAAGAATGGTCTTCACCTGAATTGATTAGTACGGGATTTAAAGATGTGGATGAACTACAAATAGTTTCTACAGGGCCTGGGCAATTTATGGGTATGTGGGTTGAAGAAAAATTTAAATATCTCAACCTACTAACCAATACTTTGCATTCTTCTGCATATGATAGTAATGGGAAAAAGTGGAGCACTCCTATTCAAATTTTTGAAAGTGACCAATTACTTGAGATTGAGCGCTTGCAACTTCAAAAAGATGCTTTAGGCAATGTGGTTGTTGTCTGGAAACAGGATGTCAATCGACGCTCAGCTGAAGCTGCAACGTTATATATTGATGAATTCAACGAAGAGTGGTTGGAAGATTTAGAATTCGATCCTATAGCGGCTTTTTTCTCGAGACTGGTTCAGAGTGGAGATATGGAATCAGAGTCTATCGATCAATTTCGTCGTTTGTTAACTGAAGATCGTCCTCTTAAGATTGGAGCAGCAACTTTTCATCAAGAATCGAATATATGGAATCAATCAGACCTTGCAACCACACTATCGGGCAATCCAGTGCTCGTCAATATCCGGGATAGACTTCATGTCTTTTGGGAAGAGTACTGTAAAAGGTCTGCTTCTACTAACTCCAATACATACTTTGAAGATGAATACGAGATGACGTCAGTTTCTGAGGTTTATTATGACCCAGAGACTGAATCGTGGTCTTCTCCCAAAACTATTTTTGAGTTTCCGCCAAATAATGATCCTGAAAGTTGCAGTATAGCGGTCGGTGAAGACACTGCAACCATTGGGTGGTTAGAGCAGGACGAAAATTATCACTCCTGCAACATCCCTATTCCATCTCTTAAGTGAAAAAGAATTTGACGACATCGTTGATCCCACTAAAATGGTCAATCTTGCAGAGTGAATTCATAATGGAACTAATCGTATTTTTTCATTTTTATCTAAGTGAATCCCTAAATCCTGCACGATTTTTTTGAGTTCTTCTTGAGAAGGAGGATGAAGTAGCATTTGAACCTTTTCATTGCTCTGTATATTCTTAATTTTTTGCATCATAGCATCTAATTCTTGAGAATTTTTATAATCAATTTTTCTTTTATTATTAATGTAAACTTTGGCTTGGGGTTCCATTTTTTCAACAACCTGTTTGAAAAGAAAAAAGGCCCCAATGCTTCCTGCAAGTGCATAGGATGCAACTGTTGCGTCAAATTGAAAAAGAGCTTGTGTTAGGGTCACAGCCCCACTTGCGAAAGTTGTCAACTTACTAACTTCTCTCAATTCGATGCACCTATCTACGAGGAAGGGATAGGCATGAGGAAATGAGCTTTTTGAGGGAAGCCCTCTAACGGCATCAAAATAAGAACTAAGATGAATAGAAAAAAGCCCCTTTTTAGTGGGTTTTTGTCCTCCTTTTCGTGCAACAAACTCAATATTTCGAGTAG
>JAAKFC010000166.1 GCA_011065225.1 Chlamydiota bacterium | reverse complement strand
AAATAATCGCAGAATTAAGAAAATCCTATCCTATTAAGAAAAAGAAAGGTATTTGTATCTTCTTTACTGGTCTTTCGGGTGCAGGAAAATCAATCCTAGCTCAAACTTTATGTGAAAAATTACTGGAGGTACAAGATCGCTCAATTACGATTGTAGACGGAGATCAATTTCGTAAGAATTTTTGCGCTGAGTTAGGGTTTTCAAAAAAAGATCGCAGCGCCAATATTCATCGAGCAGGATATTTAGCAAATGAGATTGCTCGCAATTGTGGAATTGCAATATGCGCATTTATAGCACCTTATAGATTAGATAGAGAATTTGTACGCAATCTAGTAAACCAAAATGGGGGGGAGTATATAGAGATTTATCTTTCTACGTCTCTCGATACTTGTGAGATGCGTGATGTAAAAGGGTTCTATAAAAAAGCAAGAGCAAAAGAAATTACTGATTTTACGGGAATCGATGATCCTTATGAAATCCCCAAAAGTCCTCAGATAATCATTGATACATCCCAGAGTTCTATAGAAGAATCGTTAGAATGCATCTTGAAGTATTTGAAAACACAGCAATACATTTGAACCCATGATTGCTACCTAATCTTTAATTTATCGCGACAGAGGATTTTGCAGATTTTTCTGAGTAGAAATCTATAGATACCTGCGAATAAAAAGATGCAAAAGATTGCCTGAAGCTGTTGCTACCCATTATTCCTCTATGCTATCTGCACTGTTTACCTACTTCGCTTTGCTCGTCGCCCATATGTAAACATATGAACATAATATAATCGCGCTTGAGCCTTAAGAGCTCATGGCCTTCCTCCCAAATCTTGTATCTAAACAGCTCGCTAACGCCTAGAGAAATAGGGGACAGTAATTTGGTTTTTTTAAATTCTTTTTTTGAAAGTTTTTATATTTTTATCCGGGTAAAAGAAAACCCGGTCCTTCAGGGCCGGGTAGTTTAAATCCACATTTTGGGAGGGGTACGAAGCCCCTTCCAAATTACACCCCGTCCTTTAGGGCGGGGTTCACTCAGAATTCAACTCATATCTTGCCAAATATTTTTGAAAATAATAGGGAAAAAGAGCCTTAACTAAATCATCAATCCTCTTGGAATCATCGTAACCTATCTGTTTAGAATGGAATAAAATATCTTGTCCCTTAGATTGACTTTTGTAAGCTTTGTCGTAGAGAGATAATGATTTATTCCTATGAAAATCAAAATCACTCATAAACTTACTGAGCTTTTCATTAATATTATCTATTTTAAGAAAAGAAAGAATTTCATAAAGAACTTTCTCAGGATCGTCTATGAAATCTTCATAGTATATTAAGTATCTTTTTTCAGGATTCCAATTTTCGAAACATCTAATATTGTGGAAGTAATTATTCTTATGGTAAGAAGCAATTTGATTCAAATCTGGAGGAAAAGAATCTAAATAACAAAACGTCGACTCATATCTCAGCTCATCTCTTACTTTTGAGAATGATTGATATCTCCTAATTAAGCATTCTCTATAATTCCTAACCATTAATATGAGAATATCATTGCTCATGAATGAGTCTTGTGTAATTCTTAAAGCAGCTGGATGATGAGCAGAAAAAATTTTCGGACCTTCTTTTTCTGGAAAATATATTGAATGGATTCTAGATTCGTTACAGGAAATAACTTCAAAATCAGCTATTTCAACTAAACAATAAAGCAACCAATGAGAACCTGATCGTGGGCTTCTCAAAAAGCATATTTCTTCAGGTGATTCTTGGTTAGCAAGCATGGTAGACATAAAAAGCATTAGTGATAGAAAAAGTAGTCGCATCTTTCCGACTCCTTTTAAGAAATTGTTTATGAATTGTTTTTTGTTCATTCTGTCATAATCCTTATACGGTTTTTTCTTATTGGCCTTGCCCCTTTCATATGAACCTATTCAACTAAAATCTCTGAGAGAATTCAAAGTGAATGTGCTCAGATTTATCAATCATAAATGAAGGCAATATTAATTAATATTGCCAAGTGAATGACTGATAAGGATGAGTGCCTTCTCGAAGAAGGCTCCAGAGATTTTAGTTGGATAGGTTCATTAGTTCACTAGCAATTAGAGGTTCCGGTTTTTATTTCCTCTTGAGCTGACTAGGGCTCATGTGGCGTTAGTCCACTAAGACAGCTGTGAGGACGCTCAGTATTGTAGTGATTCCTCTATTTCTCAATCACTCTTTTTGCTTCTTTCAGGTTTAGGAACTAGTTCTCATTCAGGCATTCATTTCTTAGTTGTTCATTGAAGCTCTCTATGTTGCCATTCTGATGTGGTTTCCCAGGTTCAGTATCAATCCAAGACTGCTTCATAAAGTAATTTATCAAAATGTTCTTGTGAAAAGAGATTTGCCTGTTCGCTTTGTAAAAACTGTCGGATATTTTCAATATACAGTTCATATTCAGGTTCTGTCATTGAAGTGATGAATTGATACATTTGTTCATTATTTTTAAATTTCCGATAATCTATAAAACAGTCTATAGGTATATAATCCTCCACATTTTTTGGTCCCCAATATATTGGAACGCATCCTGCTGCAAAGGCAGTGAATATTTTTTCAGTGATATATCCTGGGGTTGCATGAGTATTTTCAAGGCAAATGCAAAATCGATAGTTTTTAAGAGTATTTAACTTTTCTTTACCCGAATGTTTTCCAGGTATTTCCCCTTTATTCATTTTATGGTAGCAGTATTGTGTTGGCACACGTCTTCCATATATATCCAAAGAATCTTCGGGTTTTGTTGCAAAAAAATCTAATAGTTTTATCCTCTCAGGAATCCAATTGCTAACAATTATAGTACACAGTTTTTTTTCATTGAAAGAAGGGATTTGAGACAACATGGGTTGCAATACTCGATAGTAAAATTTAAAAAATTTATTTCCGTCGACAAGATCATCATCGAATGTATAAACGCGATAATAAAAATCATAAAGTTCAGGTCGGATTTTGATAGCTTCCCATTTAAAACAAATCATCTTGTTTTTTGGAAGATTTATAGTCTTTGGATCTAAGCAATAATCAAAAAAGATGATCTTCTGTAAATTTGGATCATCGCCAGGGAAATTTTTTACATAACTGTACAAGTCATAATAGAACCTTACGTCGAATTCCTCTTGCAATCGACTAAATTTATTAGGATTTTCTTTATTGGGAAGTAGAGATGAACAATAGGAAACAATATCGACTCGTTTTTTTAACTCATTCCCCCAAAAGGCATTATTCGAAAAAGTTAAAAATATAAAGAAAAAATATAAAAGAATATTCATTTTTGATCTAGGTTAAATTTTTTATTCAAGAATATTAAATCTTGCTCTAGCGATTTAACTAAAACAAATCCTTTGCTTTCTAAAAAAGGAATAAATTGGTGTTTTCTATAGTTCTCGACTTTGCAACTTTTGGCAGCTTAGTCACGCTGCCTGAAGCATCCTTTTCAATATAGCTTCCGCCCATTCCGCCATTTCCGGCGTAATATTTTCTACGGAAGGGGTTATTTTCCCCTTCCGTAGAATTAAATTATCTTTCCATATCGCCATGCGCACAGCCCTCAACATATCGGAGAAGGTGGCATGCTTTTTT
>JAAKFC010000165.1 GCA_011065225.1 Chlamydiota bacterium | reverse complement strand
ACCGCCCTCACACCCATGAAAATGCTCGATGAGATTGCCCTGCATGCTGTGGATTTTTGGCTGTCGACAGAAGATTTACCTGCTCCGGACAATCGGGTGACCATAGACAAAGAGGGGAATATTCACCTAAGCTATACCCCAAACAACCAAGTCCCGAAACAAAAGCTCTATGAAAAGCTCAAATCCATGCTCAATCATCTAGGGATGCACCCGGACCATCTCATTCCGCACAATGCCTATTTAAAAACAGACATCCCCATCGCTGGTGTGGCGCACCAAGTGGGAACCTGCCGTTTTGGAAAAGATCCTCAGACCTCTGTACTGGATGTGAATTGCAAAGCGCATGAGCTTGATAATCTCTACGTGGTAGACACGAGTTTTTTCCCAAGCATCAGCGCTGTCAATCCTTCTTTAACGGCAATGGCGAATGCTCTTCGTGTGGGCGACCATCTTTTACAAAGGATGAGCTCATGAAAATCCAAGAGACGGGAAATGGCCCTTGCATTGCAAAACATATTGGAACTGTCAAAGATGTCATTGAAGCACACATTCCTGAAGAACTCACAAACCAGATCTTTAATGGTTCCGATTTTGCTTTTGGCTTTGAATTAGCTACGCCAAAAAAATTGACCTCCCTAGGAGAGTCGGTCATTGCCAATGGGTATTGCTTTGCCACATCAACCGATAAAACATCTCCAGAATACAATCAGGTGATCAGTGGGGAAGAATTCCTAGTGGGTGGAGTCTTTATCCTTCCCAATGAAGCAAAGCCCAGTCATAAGGTAAGTTTGCCAAAAGGGGCATCTCCACTTCCTTTTGAGGCGTTTTATCAAGCGATCGTCCAAGAAGTAGATCGCCCGTTTGCTTTTGTTGGGCTTTTTCATTTTGAGAACTTTCACGGGACGGCAATTGCAAAGCCCCCCATAGATGGGAAAAATATTTTCTCAAATAAAGAGGAGTATTACTCAAACCCCGAGATTCGAGAAGAAAATATCCCTGGATTTGTCATGGGAGTTGTAACGAAAAATACAAAACCCCTGCAAGCGGGACTCGAAACAGTTCTCTACAAAAATCCTTTCGATACAAAGTCGACCCTGATCCACCATGCTCATATCCTGACCTTGAAAGAATCCTTAAAACAGATAGATGAACTAAAGCCCAATGTCGTGGATAAGTGCCTGCATCTTTTTAATGATGGTTCTACGGTTGCTTTCTTGGAAGCATCAGTTTATACAATTGAAAAAGTGGAAGAATTTAAGAAATGAATACTGGCGCAAAACTTTTAGCAGATTGTTTAGTCAAACAAAATGTGAAATACATTTTTGGAATACCCGGTGCAAAAATTGATGCCCTCTTTGATGCACTCATCGATACTCCAATAGAGGTCATTGTGTGTCATCATGAGCAAAATGCTGCTTTCATTGCAGCAGCCTATGGGCGATTGACGGGAAATCCAGGAGTTGTCCTCGTTACTTCAGGGCCTGGCGTCTCCAATCTTCTCACAGGCCTACTCACCGCGACAACGGAAGGGGATCCAATTGTGGCTTTGGGGGGAAATGTTTCCCGCTTTATGAAACTCAAAGAATCGCATCAAAGCACAAATAATGTGCAATTGACAAAGGCAGCGACGAAAAAAAGCATGGAAATCACAGCAGGGGAGAATATCCCCGAAGTGATAGAAAATGCCTTTAGACTTGCAAAAGCCCCTCGTTCTGGAGCAGTCTTTGTGAGCATTCCGCAAGATCTTTTAAGCGAAGAAGTAAAGGCAACGCCCATCTCGCCTCCGCCTCAAATCGAACTGGGACCAGCTTCCACAGCAAATATTGAAGAAACAGCAAAACTTCTCGATGCCGCAAAAAATCCCGTTTTTCTCTTAGGACTTGAAGCCAGTCGGCCAAAAAATACAGAAGCAATCCGAAGACTTTTACAAAAAACAAAAATAGCCGTCGTAAGCACCTACCAAGCTGCGGGAGTGATTTCAAGAGAATTACTCGATTGTTTTGTTGGTCGTGTGGGCCTATTTAAAAATCAGCCAGGAGATAAACTCTTAGATGATGCAGATCTTGTCATCACAATTGGATATAGTCCTGTTGAATATGATCCCGAAGTTTGGAACCTGAAAAATGCAAAAAAAATAATCCATATCGATTATAAACCTGCAAGTATCCATAGCGCTTACATTCCCTCGATTGAAGACATCGGAGAAATTGCACCCACGCTGGATGCAATTTCCTCAAAGCTGAAAGAGCGCAAAGAAATTCTCAATGCACAAAAAGTCCAAAAACTCCAAAAAGAGTTGAGCGAAAAAATAGAGGCAAGAGTTGATTCTGGCCCTTTGATGCATCCCCTTCAATTTATTCACGACCTTCGAAAATGCTTGGATGATGAAGCGATAGTCATTAGTGATGTGGGAACCCACTATATGTGGCTAGCGCGCTATTTTCTTTCCTTTGAGCCACATCGATTGCTCTTTAGCAATGGGCAACAAACTCTAGGAATCGCCCTGCCTTGGGCGATTGCAGCGAAAATGCTGCATCCTAAATCGAAAGTGATTTCCATTTCTGGTGATGGGGGCTTTCTTTTTTCTGCAATGGAACTAGAAACCGCTGTTCGCTTAAAACTCAATTTTGTTCATTGTATTTGGTGTGATGGAGCCTATGACATGGTGCGCCAGCAACAACTACTAAAATATCATCGGGAAACTGCGGTTAGTTTTGGCCCCATTGATCATGTCCAGTTTGCAGAAAGCTTTGGGGCTACAGGATTTCGTGTGAATCAGCCAGAGGAATTTTTGCCCCTTCTGGAAAAAGCCTTTTCCATAGAAGGGCCTACTATCCTCGAAATACCAATCGACTATTCCCACAACAAGCCCCTCTTCGAAATTGTTTCGGAAGGGCTTGGCAATTGAAAATTCTAAAATATTGGTTAAACAGACAAATATTAATAAAGACCTCCATAGGTTTTTTGCGCGGCTACTTTGTTGCCGCGTCCGGCACTTCGTGTCACCTACGCTGATTCTGGCTGCGGCAAATCACCCCTCTCTCCAGACCCCGTGCGAAGAGGCTGTGAAAAAATATCGGATGATCGCTTTTGGGCGCTTTCGTCGCCGAAAACCCATCGTTTCCAAGTCGTCTACTCTATTGAGTATGCCAACTTGGAAACGATGGATTTCGACACCAAAATCACCTCAAAATCGATTTGATCCTCTATTTTTTCACAGCCTCGAAGCACTGTGGTCTGATCGAACAGGGCAATTTTCCGTTGCCATAACATCCATCGGCTGGAAGAGCATTTCGGCGGGATTCCACCCGCCTCTATGTCCTCTTCCAGGGCCAAATCAATTGTTTCTGCCAAAAAGGGTGGCTCTGCGAAGGACATAAAAGAGGGTGAAACCCGATTTTTATGCTTGAGCAGCCCGAGGCGACTAGGGCAAAGGAAAATTGGCCCGTGCGAAAAGGGATCAGTGCTTTGAGGCTGTGAAAAAATAGAGGATGATCGCTTTTGGGCGCTTTCGTCGCCGAAACCCATCGTTTCCAAGTCGTCTACTCTATTGAGTATGCCAACTTGGAAACGATGGGTTTCGACACCAAAATCACCTCAAAATCGATTTGA
>JAAKFC010000164.1 GCA_011065225.1 Chlamydiota bacterium | reverse complement strand
CCCATTGGTAGAGGGGACTGTATAGCCGAGGATGCGTTTTCCTTCTTCCGCATACCAATCGAAGTAATTCGCAGCGTATTCTACTTCTGCTTTGGCATCGCGAATGGTCTTGCCCATTTCAAGTGTGATCCATTCGGCAACGGGAGCTTTGTGCTGACGCAAAAGCTCGGCCATTTTTCTGAGGATGGCAGCTCTTTCATAACAGGAGAGGGAGAGAAGAGCTCTTTTTCCTTTCTCACTTGCATCGAGAGCATGATGGATATCGCGCTCATCTGCAAGAGCGAGTTCTTTCCATGATTTTTGCAGCGCGATGGAATGATGGGTCTTTAGTTTTTTTGGATCGATGCGCATTTCCCCATCGATGAAGGGACCAAATTTTTCCGCCTTGAAAAACGTATCTAACATTCCTTAAAATTACCAAGAAGTATGATTCGATGCAAAAAAGAAAATTTAGAATGGCTCGAGTTTGAGCAATTGCAGCAGTTCCCTGAAGTGGTGCATGGGGTCTTCTTGCGCCACGGTGGAATGAGCAAAGGCCCTTTCGACTCACTCAATTTTGGTGGGGGAACAGGCGATGATCTTGATGCGATTGCGCGTAATCGCAAGAGGGTCTCTCAGCTCTTCGATCTTTCCAATCTGATTACATCCAAGCAGATGCATGCGGATCTTGTCGAATGGGCTCAGGATCATTTGCAGTGTGATGGTCTCATTACTACAGAAGAGAATGTAGGCCTTTTGATTAAGCATGCAGATTGCCAGGCGGCGATTTTTTACGATCCTGTGCAGAGAGTGATTGCCAATGTCCATTGCGGATGGAGAGGAAGCGTGAAAAACATCTATGCAAAAACAGTTGCTAAGTTACAGGAGCTTGGCTCTATGGCAAAAGACTTGCGCGTTTGCATTTCCCCAAGTCTTGGTCCAGAAAAGGCAGAATTCATCAATCATGAGAAAGAACTCCCAAAGGAATTTTTGCCTTTTCAAGTGCGCCCCAATTATTTTGATTTTTGGGAGATCTCGAAAATGCAACTGAAACAGGCAGGCATTTTAGAAAAGCACATCGAAATCGCCGGTCTTTGCACATTTTGTGAAAAAAAAGATTTTTTTTCGCATCGACGAGACAAAAAAACGGGCAGAAATGGTACAGTGGTTGCTTTAAAATTGTCTGTGACGTTATCACAAGAGAAAGCAACCTAAAAGTAATAGTGCCTTCGAAAAAGAAACTCCTCATCCTTTCGAGCTTTGGTGGTTATGGCCATATTGCATCAGCAAATACTTTAGATGCTCTGCTCTCTGACGAATATGATCTGGATGTAGTCTACCCCATCAAAGAACTTCGCATTTTTAAACTTCCGCACGGAGAAGCTTTTTATAATTATCTTCTCATGAATAACATGACCCGGTTGACGAATTGGATTGTTCGCTGGATTACTGCGCCCCTCTTCCAACAGAGGAGAAAAAAAATTGAATGCATGATCGATAAACACATCCGCGAAAAAAAATCAGACCTCGTGATTTCTCTTATCCCTTTCGTCAATTATCCCGTCAGCGAGGCAGCTCGCAAGATGGGAATTCCTTTTTTGATTGTGACCACTGATAATGATCTCCACAATTGGGCTTGTGATCTTTATAAAAAGAAACATAATCAGTTCAAGGTGACACTGGGCTCGGATCTGTCTACTTCAAAAGGGGCTTTACTTGCAGCAAACATTCTGGAAGAAGAAATGGAGGTCACAGGGCTTCCGCTGCGACCTGAGTTCATTCAGATGAAGAGCAAACAAGAGCTGCGCTCAGAATATGAGATCCCAAAGGATAAAAATATTGTCCTCATCATGATGGGCGGCACTGGAGCGCATCTCAGTTGCCAATATGTGAAAGCTATCTCACAAAACTTGCAGAATGTCCATTTGATTGTTTGCGCTGGGCGCAACAAGAAATTGGGTAAAAAGCTCAAATCGATCCAACCTGGAAAGGGCAATACGATTGATGTTATTCCCTTTACTGAAAAAGTACATGAGCTTTTTGCTCTATCAGACCTTATCATCACAAAGCCAGGTCCGGGGACCATCAATGAGGCAATTGCCTGCAAATTGCCTATTCTGATTGACCGACTCAAACCCCCGGTCTTTTGGGAAAAGGCAAATTTGGACCTTGTTCTAAAATATGGGATTGGAGCTTGCATCCGCAGTTTGGAAGAGGCTCCAGAAATGGTCGGTCGTTTTCTCTTTGATGAGCAATTGCGAGAGTCTGTCATCCGTGCTTACAAAGAAATTCCAACGAATCAATTTGCAAATCGAATCAAACCCCTCATTCAAGAAATGATGGGACAAAATATCTCAGGTGAAGTCGTCATGACCTCACGCTCTATGAACCTATCCAACTAAAATCTCTGGAGCCTTCTTCGAGAATGCACTCATCTTTATCAGTCATTCACTTGGCAATATTAATTTAATATTGCCTTCATTCATGATTGATAAATCTGAACACATTCTCTTTGAATTCTCTCAGAGATTTTAGCTGGATAGGTTCATGATCATCTCATAAACGTTGCAATTATCGCCATTTGAGGATACCCTTTCAAGTTATGTTTGAGAATTTTTTGATTTGGGCTACAGCTATGATTGCACCATTTGGTTCTTGGGAGTCTCCAATCACTTCAGATTTGATTGTTGAAGAAACTATCATGTTTTATGACATGCAAGCGGGAGAGGATTTTCTCTATTGGACTGAGCTGCATCCCAAAGAAAAGGGGCGAGTGGCTTTTGTTCGCTATGATGGAAAAGAAGAAACGCAGCTGCTCGATGAAGTGAGTGTTCGCTCGAAAGTGCATGAGTATGGGGGTGGAGCTTTTTCAGTAAGAGATGGCAAGGTAGTTTTTTCTAGTGACACAGATTGCCAGCTCTATTCTTTGGAAGGACAAAAGCTTACGGATGAAGCAAAATATCGCTTTGCTGATGGCTGCGGCAAAGTTTGGGTGGCCGAAAAACACGATGGAGAGGTGGAAAACTTTCTCGTGCAGATTGAGAAAGATGGTGTGCATGTTCTCGCATCGGGACATGACTTTTATTCTTCGCCTCGCATTTCGCCAGATGGAAAACAGTTGGCTTTCATCACATGGGATTTTCCCAACATGCAATGGGATAGTTCAACGCTTTGGCTTGCAGATATTGGGGAAGATGGCAAGCTTCATAATATGCAGCCTGTAAGTGGCGGACTCAATGAATCGGTCTGTCAGGTGCAGTGGTCCCCAGATGGCATTTTACATTTTGTATCTGATAAGACAGGGTTCTGGAATCTCTATCGGATGAAAGACAAGCAAGTAGAAAATCTGTGCGAGATGGAAGCAGAATTTGGGATTCCCGCTTGGGTATTTGGTCTTCCGACTTATGCTTTTATCCCTGATGGGAGTATTATTTGTTCTTATGTGATCAAAGGTGTGGATTATCTTGGAAAGATCGATCCAAAAAATAAGACATTGGAGGACTTAGGTCAGCCGTTCACTCGCATTGTGAATTTGATTCATTACAAAGAAAAGGTCTATTTTTTTGGAGCCTCAAAAGAATTGCCGATTTCGATCATTGCCTATGATCCAAAAATAAATACCTATGAGATCGTGAAGCAGAGCTCAAAAGTTCCAGTAACAG
>JAAKFC010000163.1 GCA_011065225.1 Chlamydiota bacterium | reverse complement strand
CCTCATTCAGCTTGTTGTGAAAGCAGGAAAAATCGAAGACAACTCCAAAGTCCTCGACGTAGGCTGTGGCTATGGTGCCACTGCGCGCTTTCTCGCCCACAAAATCGAAGCTATCGTGACTGCTCTTACTATCTCCAAATCGCAATGGCAATATGCCCGCTCCCATGACCCCGAATCCAGTAACCCCCGCTATATCCTCGGCGATTTTCTCCATAACGAATTTCCTTCCGATTCTTATGACGTCGTCATTGCAATCGAAAGTTCTGAGCATATGATCAACAAAGAACAATTTTTTGCCGAAGTGTTTCGTCTTCTAAAACCCGGAGGCCGTTTTGTCACCTGCGCTTGGCTTGCCAAAGAGAATCCCACTCCACGGGAAATCAAATACTTCCTCGAGCCAATTTGTCGGGAGGGACGCCTTCCGAGCCTAGGCTCTGAAAGTGAATATCGCTCCATGATGGAAAAAACTGGGCTGAAGAGCATTGAGTTTCGCGATATTTCCAAAAACGTAAAAAAGACCTGGGCAATTTGCGCCTACCGCACTAGCAAAGCCTTTTTTTTCGATAAAAACCTGCGGCGTTACCTGCTAGACAAACATTGCTCAGAGCGCATTTTTGCCAAAACCCTTTTTCGCATCTGGGCCGCCTACAATACTCACGCCATGCGCTATGGATTATTCGTAGCAGTTAAGCCTTGATTTTTTAGAAGAATCATTTTCCTTTTCGACGAGGCCTTTTACGTATTCTTTTTTCATAATATTTCTTCCTTATTGATTCAGGCAAATAGTTATAGGCACGAGAAAATAAACTTTTCAATTCATTTAAAAAAGGATATCTTGGATTGAATTGATACATTCTCGTTCGTCCTTCCAAAATACTCACTAAAACTCCTGCATATTCTAACTTATCTAATGTATTTTGGAAGCCGGATAAAGCAGACTCAAAATTATTACTCAGCTGTGTGGCATAGCACTTCTCATTAAAGAGGAGATAAAACAAAACCTTCTCAATATTCTTATTCCCAAATAAACGTTCTAGCACAGGATCCACCCTAATTTATGGTTATATAACCATAAATCATGGTGGACTAATTTGCAAATTTCTATTATCTCCTTGTATATAGAAGACCATGAGTCGAATTTCACCCAAACCCCTGAAAGACTATCCCTGGTACTTGCGGCTATTATTCCGCTATCAGGAGAAGAAATATGGAAAAGCCCTTGAACCAACTCTTTTGTGGGGTAGACACCCAAAACTACTTAAGCTATTTTTTTCTTTCTCGCGATTTTTTCAGCGTAAAAAATCGCTACTAGACCCAGTATTAAAAGCCAGGATTATGCTCCGCGCATCAGAAATCGACCAGTGCTCCTTTTGCATTGATATGAATGCATTTGCACTTCAGCAAAAAACCAAAATCGATGCCAGTGAAAAAGAAAAATGTGCTCTGGAATATGCTGAGGCAATGACAGATACAACCCAACAAGTTAGCGACGAATTATTTGCAAGGCTCAAAGAGCATTTTTCCGAAGATGAGATAGTCGAACTGACTGCTTTGATTGCTTTTCAGAATATGTCGAGCAAATTCAATTCGGCACTTGGTATTGAAGCATATGGATTTTGCAAAAAAATAAATACTTAACTATTGTGAACAATATGGAATGGATTGAAAACTTTTTTTTAGTGCCAGAAGGAACAACTCTTCTTGCACTTTTTCTGATTGTGATCAAAAAAATTGTCGCCCTCATTGGTACCATCGTCATTTTATGGGGGGCCTGTGTTGCAATCTATCAATTCATCGGTCATCGCCAAAATACCCCCAAGCTTATGGACGCCATTGATCTCATTCGACTCAAATTTGGGCGGACAATCATCTTAGGCCTTGAATTTATCGTGGCAGCTGATGTGATTGCAACTACCTCAGCTCCAGATTATTACAGTGTCGGAATCTTAGCGTCTCTCGTCGGAATCCGAACGCTCCTCACTTATTTTATGAATCGTGAACTTATGGGCCTTTCTAAGAAATAGGTTGATTCAAATTCTATATCTACATTATAATCTTACTCATTAATAATTTAGAAAAATGAGAATTTCACTAAAAAAAAGAGGATATATAATATGGTAAGTGCAATTTCAGAACATTGTTCAAACATTCCTTATTGCAATGTAGTAAGAAATATAATCAGTGAGAACCCAAATGCTGCCATAATAACAACGGCTTTGGTCATACTCGGTGGCATTTGTCTTTACACTTCTCATACTCTGCAGGATCATGAAGTAAAAATTCTCACAACAGGGGATGAGATTGTTGAAGAAGTCGTGGAAAATGCTAATAAGAAAAAAGCTGAAGATGCAGCTGAAACTTCCACACCTCCCATAACTAGCAAACTAGAGATTGAAGAAACGAAAGAAGAGATTGAAGAAACCAGAGAAATAACAGACGATGAATTTATTGCACAATGTAACTCTGTTTTAGAAAATCTCAAAAGCAATCCAGAAGAAACTGTTCAAAAATATAAAAAGTTGATCGATCAAGCAGAAGCGGCCCAGAACAGGGCTAAACTCCAATGGATTCTTGAAGACGTTGTGAGAGCATCAATTACATTTTTAAAAACAAGAGAATCTAAAACAAGAAAATCTGATATAAGAAAACATGATGATTTTGCCAAAAATTATGATCGTCTCCTAGATTATGTTTACGAAAAAACACAAAGACTTGCCACCTGAAGCAAAAGATGTCCCTCTACTCATCATGCAAGGATTCATTGAACTAGTGAAAAGCTTTGCAAAACTTGGGTTGAAGAAGGTTTTTTGAAAATCGTCAATCCTTCTAATATACACATAAGAACCGATGTTATCGACTTGCAAGTAAATATGAAGGCCTTCTTGATTAATTGCTAGTTTTCACTACTATGATTTCTCTGTTTTTTCAAAATCCAATCGGAAATGGCATTGAGAGCAGTGGGTGAGATCGTTCGTTGCATATTCGGAGATGGCACCCGTTTTGCAAGTTTGGAAAAGGGAAAAAAGCTGAGAGAATCCCAAGAAAGAGTCCTAGAAAAACAAATTTCTGCATGCTAATAGAATAAAGCATGGGACGTGGGAAAGCAAAAATTCACATAGGTACATCGGGTTGGCATTATATGCATTGGAAGGGGCCCTATTATCCCAAGGATCTTCCCGTAAAAGATTTTTTAGCCCAATACTCTGAAGACTTTCAAACGGTTGAAATCAACAATACATTTTATAAACTTCCTGAAATTTCCACTCTGAAGCATTGGAAAGAAACAGTTCCCAAAGATTTTATTTTCTCTGTCAAAGCTTCGCGCTACATCACACATGTTAAAAAACTCAAAGACCCCAAAAGTTCTCTGAAGAATTTTTTTTCCCGGATGGAATATTTGAAGAAAAATTTGGGTGTGATTCTTTTCCAACTCCCCCCGAAATGGGGACTCAATCTCGAGCGTTTTGAAACATTTTTACAGGCTTTGCCAAAGGGCTATCGCTATGCTTTTGAATTTCGGGAGACGAGTTGGCTCTCTGAGGATATCTATAAGCTTTTGAAAAAACGGGGCCATGCTCTTTGTCTCTATGAGTTCGCAGGGGTAAAGACGCCTCTTCTTGTGACTGCAAAATTTGTCTATGTCCGCCTCCATGGTCCGAAAGGGGCTTATCAAGGA
>JAAKFC010000162.1 GCA_011065225.1 Chlamydiota bacterium | reverse complement strand
ACATCGTAAAGAGTTTTTTTCTCTTCCACAAGGAATAAACCAAAATGGATGATTTCAGTGGCAATATGGCCAATGACATGCACTCCTAAAATCTGGAGGGTTTCTCGATCAAAGACCAATTTCATAAAGCCTGCTTTGGCTCCCATGATTTTCCCCCTCGCCATATCGGGATAGCGGGATTTGCCAATGCAATAGTTGATTCCTTTTTCTTTGGCTTCATCTTCGGACATTCCCACCATGGAAATTTCTGGGACTGTATAGATCCCATAGGGAAAGAAAGAGGGGAGGTGATCGAGGTCCATCGTCTTAAAAATGTGTGCTACTGCCACTCTTCCCTGATCAGCACTGGTACTTGCTAAAGCGGGAAAGCCAATCACATCGCCAACGGCATAGATGTGAGGAACATTTGTGCAATAGGTCTTATCAACGACAATCGTCTCTCTTTTTCCTGTTTCAATTCCCGCTTTTTCGGGGGCGAGATCTTTGATTTGTCCACTACGGCCTGCTGCAAAGAGGAACATATCCACATCAAAAGATTCTCCGCTCTCGAGTGTGACTTTGATCATTTCTTCATCTTTCTTAGGAACAGAGAGTTCTTTGATACTCGTGTTGAAGAAGATTGAAACGCCATTATTACGCATGCTATCCACAAGTCCTCCGGCCACTTCTTGGTCAAGAAAGGGGAGAATTTTATCTCTGTTATTGACGAGATGGACCTTTGTCCCCATCGTCGAGAAAATGGTGGTGTATTCACAACCGATGACTCCGGCTCCTACGACGCAGAGAGATTTGGGGAATCGAGTGATTTCTAAAATGGTGTCCGAATCATGGATCCTCTTGCCATCGAAAGGGATCCCTGGTGGATGGAAGGGATAGGATCCAGTGGCGATAATGATGTTTTTCCCATAGAGCTTTTCTTCTCCTTTTGTCCCAGCGATTTTGACCGTATGGGGATCTTCAAAAGATGCAACGCCGTGATAGATGTCGACTTCATGGCGATGCAGATTGGTTTCGACAGCTTCTCCTTCTGTCTTGCTCACATAGTTTTTTCGGAACATGAAATCTTCGACAGAGGCCTCATGTCGAAGATCGCGATCCACTCCATAGAGACCTTTTTCATATTTCCCGGAAAAGTAGAGAGCGGTTTCCTTTAGAGTTTTTGAGGGAAGAGTTCCCGTTACCACCATGGCGCCGCCAAATTTATCCGATTTTTCAATGATGGCTACCTTGTGCTCAAAATAGGCGGCCTTCACCGCGGCTTTTTCCCCAGCAGGACCTGTTCCAATTACAATTAAATCATAATTTTTCATGAACCCATCCCAATATTTAAAAATTTTGATTTTTGAAGTATTTTTTTCACAGATTTTAAGATCACTTTGAAGGACATACTGGAAGCAGTAGACCAAGAAGGGATCTTAAAATCTGTGAGAAAAGACTCTAAAAGCATTTTTGCTAAATATTGGGATGGGTTCATATTTGCCTTTTCTTTCTCTTTCATATAAATAAAATAGAGAACGTAAGAAAGAAAAAAATGCCAAATTCTGATATTCAAGCAGATTCTTTAGTCCATAAAGTCAGACATTATCTCATCACTACGATGGGAGTCACACTTGATGAAGCAACTGACCAAGAGGTTTTTCGAGCTTTTTCTTTGACACTCCGCGAAGAAATCATGATCAATTGGACCGCAACGATCCATACCATGAACAGAGAAAAGCCGCGCACTCTCTATTACATCTGCATGGAGTATTTGCCTGGCAAGTTTTTGAGCAACAATGTTTCCAATATGCACGCTTTAGAGCTCGTCAAGATTGTGATGAAGAAATTGGGACGCGATTTTCGCAAAATCTTTGCCATGGAACAGGATCCAGCTCTTGGCAATGGGGGCTTGGGACGATTGGCCTCTTGTCTCCTCGATTCGCTTGCAACGCAGCAATATCCAGCTATTGGATATGGGCTCCGCTACCAATACGGAATTTTTGAGCAAGAGGTTTGGGATGGCTGCCAAGTCGAGCGTCCTGAAAACTGGCTCCTCAATGAATACCCATGGGAATTTCGCCGTGATGTGCATACAGTAAGTATCATGTATGGGGGAAAGGTGATTCCTACCCAAAATGAAAAAGGAGTCGAGACCTACGATCTTATCGATTACGAAGAAGTCAGAGCCCTCTCTTACGATCTCCCAATCGTTGGCTATCGTGAGACGCCTGACTTTTCTGTCCTTTCTCTTCGGATTTGGACGACCAAAGAATCCCCTCGCAATTTTCAGCTGCAGCGCTACAATGCGGGTCTTCTCGATCAGGCAGCAGAAAATACTATCCTCACCGATGTTCTTTATCCCAATGACAATAATGAAATGGGTAAGCGAATTCGCCTCAAACAAGAATATTTGCTTGCAGCGGCATCTGTCGGTGATATTGTTGGGCATTTTTATAAAAATGTCGGAGATATGGGCCTTTTTGCAGACAAAGTGCGGATCCATCTCAATGATACCCATCCTGCACTTGCCATTGCAGAGCTCATGCATATTCTCCTCCACACCTTTCATTTTGAGTGGGGAAAAGCCTTTGAAGTCGTCCGGACATGTGTCAATTACACGAACCATACCGTCCTAAGAGAAGCTCTTGAAGAGTGGAATGAAAAGCGGGTTGCCGAGCTTCTTCCTAGGCAATACCGGATCATCCAAAGACTCAATGAGGATTTTTGCAAAGAAATTCGCTCCAAATTTCCCAGTGATGAAGAACGCCTCCGTCGCATGTCGATCGTCGAGGGAGGGCAAATCAAAATGGCCCATCTCTCGATCTATGGTTCGCATCGAGTGAATGGCGTGGCAGCGCTGCATACAGAAATCCTGAAAAAGGACATTTTTAAGGATTTTTATGAGCTCTATCCAGAAAAATTTGTCAATGTCACCAATGGAGTGACCCAAAGACGATGGATCAACAATTGCAATCCTCGCCTTGCAGAGTTTCTTTCCAAACGGATCGGAAAAGGATGGATCACTGATCTCAAACAGATCGAGCAGCTTTCAAAATTTGCTTCAGATAAAGATTGCCAGGAAGAATTTCTTGAAATCAAGAGGGCTAACAAACGGGCATTTAGCGATTTTCTCAAAGCTCATAATCCCATTCGTGATGCGCATGGCAATGTCATTGGAACAACTGATCCTTTTGGAGAAGAAGCTCTTTTTGACGTGCAGATCAAAAGGATTCATGAATATAAGCGGCAGCTGATGAATGTGATCCACGCCATTATTCTCTATCAAGAGTTGAAAGAAAATCCCGATGCCCGCCCTATCCAGAGGATGATCATCATTGGAGGAAAAGCAGCACCGGGGTATGGAATTGCAAAAAATATTATCCGCCTCATTTGCTGTTTGTCCAAAAAGGTGAATGATGATCCGCAGGTCCGTGAGAAACTGCGCGTCATTTATTACGAAAACTACAATGCCTCGCGCGCAGAAAGGATCATTCCAGCAACGGATCTTTCTGTGCAGATTTCATGTGCAGGACAAGAAGCTTCCGGTACAGGCAATATGAAACTCGCAATGAATGGGGCGCTCACAATTGGCACAGAAGATGGCGCCAGTATCGAAATGCATGAAGACATCACTGACCAGTGGTGGCCCTTTGGTTTTGGAGCCTCAGCTGAAGAAAATGCTGAAATGACCCGCTCTAATAGCTATAACCCTTGGGACATCTATAAAGAAAATGCCAAAATTCGCGGAGCAATCGATGCCCTTAAGGATC
>JAAKFC010000161.1 GCA_011065225.1 Chlamydiota bacterium | reverse complement strand
TTTGATTGCTTCTCGCTCTTCCATCCATTTGCGAATCAGAAGGCGATGGATCACTTCGACAAGGCCTTCTTCGGCCCGATCGGGATTCACTTTTTTCTGGACGATTTCAGAGAGTAGATTTTGTTCGTCTTCTTTTTCAAGCGTACTCCCAAGTGCAATGAGATCGCGGGGCCCTTCTTCTTTAATAAGCTTGCTAAAGATTCGCTTGCAAAGGGGATTGCGAAAGAGATCGGGAGCCACATTGAGTTTTGTGATTGTGAAGAGACGCTCATCTTTGAGGAGGAGGAGCCACCGCAAAAGATCTGTTTCTAAAATCCGGTCGGGATCGACGATTTGCATGCCTGCAATGCCCATCCGCCTGATGAAATGGGGCTGGGGCGATGCTCCTACCCCAACGACAGATTCTGGAACGGCAGTGAGCTGGGCGATTTTGCGCAAGCTCTCATGAATCATGACGGGCTCTTCCCAAGAGCGGATCTGATCAGTCAATTTTCGGAGCATTTCATTTTTTTGCGCGGGATTTTTCAGATCGATGCCACTGGATGCGAGTTGTACTAAAAATGTGAGGTAATCTGTCGGCGATTGCATGAGCTTTAAAAAGGGCTCAATCCCATGTTTTTTCACAAAACTATCGGGATCGCTTCCTTTTGGAAGAAGAAGAATTGAAACTTCGAGCCCCTTTTTCTGAAAGAGATTGCCAATTTTGCTCGCAGCAGATTTGCCAGCAGAGTCGCCATCCATGGCAAGAAACACTTGATTGACGCCGAGATCAGAAAGGAGTTTGACGTGGCCCTCGCCAAAAGCGGTCCCTTGCGCAGCAACAGTGAGATTGCAGCCAGCATAGATGAGACGGAGTGCATCCATTTGACCTTCGACGATGATTGCCTTGCGCTCTTTGGCAATGCGCTGTCTAGAGTAGCTGAGGCCAAAGAGGATGTGCGATTTTTTGAAGAGGGGCGTCTCAGAGGTATTGATGTATTTGCCCCCAAAGGTTTCTTCTTTGAGTTTGCGAGCAGAAAAGCCAATGACATTGCCAAAAGGATCGGTGATCGGAAAGGTGATCCTCTCAGAAAAAAAATCGCGTCCTTTTTCCGTTGTGAGACCCGCTCCTATCAAAATTTCTTCAGAAATCCCCTCGCCTTTTGCAAGTGTGAGAAGGGCATTTCTAATCGTTGGGGCAAAGCCAAGGCGAAAGGTGCGGATGAAATCAAGGTCAAGGCCACGCTGATAGAGATATTGGAGGGCTCCATGACCTTCTTCGGTATGGAGAAGGAGTGTGTGGAAAAAATTGCAGGCGAGTTCCAGCGCTTCTTTTAAAAGAGTCCGGTCAAGGCCCCGTTTTTTCCCTTCTTGCTCGGTCTTTTCCAAGATCACTCCAAAACGATCTGCAAGCGATTCCACTGCCTCGACAAAATTCATTTTGAGATGATTCATCAAAAAGGCAATGGCATCGCCATGGGCACCACATCCAAAGCAATGATAGTGATCATCACCCGTTTGTAGGACAAAGGAAGGGGTCTTTTCTTCATGAAAAGGACAGAGGGCTTTATAGGACGCGCCTGCTCTTTTTAGTTGGATGTGGGCAGAGAGCAATTCGACAAGATCAATTTTGCTTCGCAGGTTGTCGAGACTCTCTTCGGTATAGAGTGCCATACTGTTGATTTTATACTACCAAGGGAGTATTTTTGCAGGGTTAATATGAATACAGCCCCACAAACACCCATGATGGTACAGTGGCATGCCTGCAAGGAGGCTGCGCCCGATACGATTTTGCTCTTTCGCCTCGGTGATTTCTACGAGGCATTTTATGAGGATGCCGAGCTTCTTTCGAAGGAGCTCGATTTGACGCTCACAAAAAGGCAAGAGATTCCCATGGCGGGGGTTCCCCACCATATGTGCGATACTTATGTCGATCGGCTCGTCGCCAAGGGTTTCCGAGTCTCCATTGCCAACCAAATGGAAGATCCAAAAGAAGTAAAAGGAATTGTCAAACGAGAAGTCGTTCGGATTGTCACTCCCGGCACGGTCATCAATTCAAGCCTCATCCAAGACAAAGAGCAGAGCTATTTAGCATCCGTTTTTCCTCTCAATCAGAGTTTTGGTCTCGCTTTTCTCGACATCACAACTGCTTCCTTTTTTGTCCTTGAATTTGAAAAGAAGGAATCTCTCTTAGATGAGCTCTGTCGCATCCATCCCAAGGAACTTTTGCTGGGGAAAAAATGGAAAGAAGATCAGGAGTTTTTGCGAGAAGTGCACAAAAACATTCGCCCCACTTTGCATTATCTTGAGGGGTGGCATTTTGATCACAAAAGTGCGCTCGATTTTTTGTGTCGCCACTTCAAAGTGCAAACACTCGATGGATTTGGACTCAAAGGGATGTCTGCAGGCATCAATGCAGCAGGCGCTCTTCTCACCTATGTCCAAGAAGAACTCCATCTTCCCATCAATCACATCACAATGCTAAAAACCGAGCAAAATAGCGGTTTCATGCACATCGACAAAAGTACGCAGCGCAATCTCGAATTGACCCACCCACTGCATGAGGGGCAAAAAGAATCGACGCTCTTGCATTTGATTGATGGAACAAAAACGCCAATGGGAGGCCGGATGCTACGACAGTGGCTCCTTCATCCTTTGCTTGATGTGAAGCGAATATCGAAGCGTCAAGATCGGATTGAGAAATTGACAAAAGAGTTTTCCAAGCTTTTGCAGCTGCGCCGCCACCTGGGAGAAATCCGTGATTTAGAACGGCTCATGATGCGCATTGAAACGGGATTTGCCAGTCCTAGAGATTTGGGTTCTTTGCGTCTTTCTCTCGAGCAAATTCCTCTCATTGCTCCTCTCGTAGAAGAGACACTTTCAGACGTATCGGATGTGGTGAACAAAATAAAAAATGCCCTTACTGACACCCCCCCTTTGCGTCTCTCTGATGGAGGTTTTTTCAAGGAAGGCTATGACGTTGAGCTTGACCAATTATTTGCCATCAAAACCGATAGCAAATCGTGGATTGCTACTTATCAGATGCGTCTGCGCGAAAGTCTTGGGATCAGAACACTCAAAGTGGGTTACACCAGGGCCTTTGGTTACTATATCGAGGTGAGCAAAGCACAAAGTGAAAAAGTCCCTTCTCATTTTCACCGAAGGCAAACCCTTGTCAATGCAGAGCGTTTTATCACCGATGAGCTCAAAGAGTTTGAATACAAAATTCTCTCTGCCGATGAAAAGATCCGCGGAATTGAAGCTCGTCTTTTTACTGAATTGCGCATGGAAGTAGCAACCCATGGCGAAAAGGTGCGCCAAAATGCAAGTGCGATTGCGCATATCGATGCTTTTGCGGCACTTGCCAAACTTGCCACAGAACGGGAATATGTCCGTCCAGAGGTAGATGAGAGCCCGATTTTCAAAGTGGAAGAAGGACGCCATCCTGTGATCGAAGCCACTCTGGATGAGAATTTCATTCCCAACGATATTTTTTTTGATGACAAGCAATTAGCACTCATCACCGGCCCCAATATGGCAGGGAAATCCACTTTTCTTCGGCAAGCAGCACTCATTGCCATCCTGACGCAAATGGGCTCATTTATACCGGCCAAAAGCGCCCACATTGGGATCATCGACAAGGTGTTTAGTCGTATCGGTGCAAGTGATGATTTAACGCGAGGACAATCGACGTTCATGGTCGAGATGACTGAGACAGCGCACATTTTGCACAATGCCACTGAGCGCTCGCTTATCATTCTCGATGAGATTGGACG
>JAAKFC010000160.1 GCA_011065225.1 Chlamydiota bacterium | reverse complement strand
CGCAAAACTGCGTCCAAGTCTGTCCCAAAGATATCCCGCTGACTGAATCTATTTCTCTTATTGGTCGTAAAGTAGCCGGTCAAGGAATTCGGACACTTCTCAACACAAATGATGCTAGGGAATGAGGTCTCTCTGAAAACTGAGCCCATCAAACTTTCAATATGACTTTATACACATCGTGCGCCTAATTAGGCGCACTTTGCTGTTCAATATATTGCTTTACGATTAATCGTAGTATTCACTGTCAGAATGATCAAAATATTCATCATTTTCAAAAGGGACCAACATACTAATAACTTTCTTATCATGAGCATTTTTGCCACTTACCCTTTGTAGATAAGATAAAGCATTATTATTGAAACGGTCTTCCTTTAAAACTAGTTGTCTTCCTCCTTTCTTAATGAGGGCCTGAGCAACTTTTACTGCTTTGTCACTTACTAAAGCAGTCATCATTGCATGAAGTATTGTCCCGTGAGGTTTCGTTATCTCTGTGCCATGGAGAGTGCATGGTATGTTGTTATGCGCATCAACTAATTTTTCAGGTAAAGGAACCAATAAATCTTGTGGTCTAAGTTTATCAATAATAGCCAGCATTATATCTGTTTTTCTCATAATAAAAGCCCACCAAATCGGTTCTATGCCATCTTTGTTTGGCTTTATTAAATCATTCCGATTCATATTACTAATGATCTTTACGACCTCCTGTTGCTTTTCTCTAGGGGACGCATTAGTAATTTTTTGAAAAAAGTATTCTACTGAATTATTGTAATCTAAGCCAGCTACAAATGTATTTGCATTATTTATACTTAATGATGACATGTTAATCTCCAATTAAAAAATTATCTTTATTTAAACTTCCACACTGCTTTATCAGGAAGCTCTGAACAACGTAAAAGTTATTCCTGTAGAGACTACCGCGCTGCTCTTTAATTTTTCAACAAAAATTCGAACTTGTAAGCCCAAAATGATAATGTCATCCTTCTCCAAAGTAGAAATGTCACCTTTGTTAGGCTTGAGGACCGGGGAGGCGGCCTATGAAGGAGAAGATAGAAATGATCCGATCAATAAAAAGGGTGAAAGAGTCACTCCTGTTGCGTGGGAACAAGGCTGCCTTGAAGTGGTATGTGGTTATTGCTCGATGCTCGTCAGATGCAAGGGAATAATCTCAGAGCTCTTGCGATGTGGCACATCTAAAATAGGCTCGAGTTCATCAAAAGAAATTTCCACAGCAGAATAACGACTCCTAAGAGACGCCTTCAATGCCCCCAGAAATTGTTCTTTACTCGGCAAGTGCTCAGAAAGCTTGGTCAGAAAATCTTCATGAGATCGCTGCAATCGATATTCGGGAGTTTTTTTAGGATGGAGAAGAAGATCCATCCGTTCTTTTTTATAATCCCATAAAAAAGTTGTATGATGCAGCCAGCGCATCTTTCGCAAATATTGGGCATTGCCACCAAATTTGCGCTTACCAATGACATAATCATTCTCACGCAAGGAAAAATCAGAAAGTCCGAGTGCTTCCTTATAGATCTCTTCTGTCCAACGCATGATGGGCTCAGGATAAGGGGCAAAAGCATGCAAATCTTTTTGGCAAAGAAAAGAGATGAAAATCGTCTCTTCATCGACAACGACTGTCCCTCCACCACTGAAACGCTTGATGACTGGGATAGGATTTTTGCCAAGATTTTCGAAGTTGATGAGTTCTTCTGGTTTACCTGAAATGCCCATCACAATAGCAGGGGAGGATCCTTCATTGATGATGCAAAAGTTTCGGGTATCAAGACGAAGGAGCGCCTCTTCAAGTTGCAATTGTTGCAAAATAGGAAAGTTCTTTAAATGAAGGATGTTCATAAGATATGGTCTAATACTTCGGATAAGAGTTCCCAATAATAGGAAAAGGGCTTGAGATCTGGTAGTTGATGTTCAAGCATGTTTCTCCATTCAGTTTTTAGTCCTCCAAAGTTTGGATGTTCTTTGATGATTTTTAATGAGGGCAAAGGAACATTTTTGTATTTGCATTTTTCTCTAAGGGTTTTGAGAAGTATCACACGGTTTGCCGAAGGTGTTGTATTGAAAAGATGAATAACATCATACAGATCTCGAGGTCTTGCTCTTTCGACAAGAGCGCGTAACTTTTCAGCTAACATTTCTTCAATGGAATAACATGATGCCAATACTGAAGGAATTGGATCAGAATAATCATGAAGAATTCTTTTAAAAGAAGGAGAAGAGATAAGAACTTCTTCAGCAGTAAGATCAATTTTTAATTTAGGAAAATTTGTTCGAGGTTGAAGAGGACCTCGGTAATTCAGTTTTCCTTGAAAAGAGATTTTCTTATTTAAATTTTTATAGGATTCAAATCGGATTGTAGATCTAGCAATTTCGATACCACTGTTTTCTTCGACAAAATCAGCAATATAAGTAAAATCTTCCTTAAGTTGTTCTAAATTTAATAATTTTGGATCAGAAATCGTAAAATCTAAATCTTCAGAAAATCGGTAGTTACCGAAATAACATTTTTTTAGACAGGTCCCTCCTTTGAAAATCCAAGTTTTTTTGAAAGGAGGGTAATGGTAAATTCCTGTAAGAATCCAGCTGATTACATAATCTTTTTCAATTGTTGAAATGGGAAGCTTAAGTTTTTCTGCTTTAGAAAAGATCTCTTTTTTGGTAATCATTTTTTGGTATTCTCAGCCTCCATCGAGTATTGATTTTTTTTTCTTTGAGTGAAGGATCAAGCTGTGAGTATCCTTTGCTTATCCTTTCTTTGCAATGGATAATTAAATCATAAAGCTCTGGTTTCATTCTTTCAATTAAAAAGCCCAATCTTTTAAAAACTGTTTTATTTCCATTTTTTTCTGCATAAATAATAAGTTTTTGAGGATCAAAATGTTCTGAATTTAAATATTCCAAAAGCATGTCTGCTGCTGGGCGGATTCCTCCCGCTAGAAATGGAGAATCCAAAACATCGATGATTGTTTTTGTGGGGTCTGATACTTGTATTTTTAAAGAACCCCTCCACAGAGTTTTTGTTCCAAAAAATTTTGAACTGGGAATCTCTTTTACTAAATATTTTACTTCGCCAATTTTTTGATGGCGAGAATCTAGATGGCGAGTTGTCATGATGACAACTGTGTGAAAAATTTGTTCAGTAAAATCCCAATGTTGGGCTGCTGACCATCCGCTAATATAACAAGGAGAAAAAGCCTGGGAAGCAATGAGCCAAGGGTCTTCAATAGGAATATTGCTCGTCTCCGATTCGATTGGGACAGAAATATACCAACCACGACGAATTCTCCGGAGCCATCCGCGTCTTGCCCATTTGTTCAAAAGGATGGAAGCCGTCTTTTGGGGAATATTCAATACTTCTGACACATGAGAAGGAGTGATTGCCCCTTCTGTGCTGCCCACTACTTTGGCCAATAAATTGCGAGATTTAGCGCCTATTCCCAATAATTTCATAGTATAATCTTCTCAGTGAAGTCTTCTGTTTTAATATACACCACTGAGTTTAGTGTACCATTTTTTGATTTTTATGGTATATAAAATTCATAAAAAATACGTAATTCGGGATATTCCACTGAGTTTATTGTACTTAAAAAAAAGTATATACCACCAAAAGGATGGATTTCGCAAATACTCTCTTATTGGTGCATGATGCCGAGGATGTCTTCAATCTCGACGACTTGGTAGCGGATGCCTTGGGGAGTATTGTAACGGAAAACAATAAGAGTATCACCGGGCATGAGCTTCATATCGATCACATTGGAGATT
>JAAKFC010000016.1 GCA_011065225.1 Chlamydiota bacterium | reverse complement strand
TATACACATTCCGATTCAAGAATTGGTTTTTGACGGCGTCGGCTATTTCCTCAAATTTTCCTTCTGCTTCTCGCTCCGTGTCTATGAACACTGAAGCTCGTCGCAGATGGGAAATTTGAGGGCCTCCTGGCCAAAATTCCAATTCTTGAATCGGAATGTGTATAACACCCAATATTGAGATTGCTGCTATTAAAAGGTGGTTCATGAAACAACTCGCAAACATGACTGGCTGGTCAGGTAACTCAGAAGAAGGACTGCTGAAGTTTGCAAGAAAATGCACCTCTAAAAAAACCGTTGGAATAATCGAAGCAAAGTTTGACAATTTCTTTGGAAAAGAGGCAAAAAACGATGGTGCATTTGCCTCTGACTATTGCGATAAATTAAAAAATCAAAACTTCAATGCTTGGAAAATCAATTATTTCCCAGCTCCATACCAAATACGAAGTCACCACTCTCTTCCTTTAAATGATCTTATCTCTGAGGGAATCAATGATAATCTGAGTGATTATCCCTTTGAAGCAATAGGATCAGCTGCAGATATCATTGCACAACAGGTACTCTTCAAAAAGGGCAACCAAGATATACATACCATGTTCCTCGTAGGGGGAAGCGATGCAACACCTGACTTAGATCTCATGCGTGTTGTGGAACCTCTTGTTAAAGCAGCAAAGAATGCAAAAATTGGTAAGGATGAGATTGAGAATGTTATTTAGCTGCCATTTGCAATAGAGAGGAGCTGCAGCTTCGCACTAAGAGGGCTTGATGAAATATACACATCGGGGATGAAGAATTGGGAATTTGACAAGGAGGCTTCTCAAATTTTTTGTCCAGTACAGAGCTCTCTAACACTGGTTTTAAAATAATTTATACTTATTTACATAAAAAACAACTTTTGATACAATATATTTTTAAAACTAAAACAAAGGTATTTTTATGAAAATAACATCTTATTCAGGTTGTCTGCTTAATAAAACAAACTCTTCCGAAATCCAAAAAAATAATAGCTATATTAAATCTGCTTTGAAATTCCCAATAAACCGCATTGTATTCGCTGCCGTGACAGCCTTTGCAATTATGGAAACAATTCTTTTTACAACTGCCACTGTTGTCTTTTCTCCTCTTTATTTAATCTCTAATAATCACTTCAACTCAATTAAAAATGAAGCTGTCGATTCTGCAATGACTGCAGCCCTCGCTGCTAAGCGCTTTTTTGGATGCGGCACAATTACAAATGAAGAAAACTCACTTTCCAATCCAAAAAAACTCGAAAAGAATGACTCACAATCAACTACGCAACCTACTACTACATGGGAAAAAGGACTCCAATTTTTGAAAAATCGCGTTTCAGACCTCACTCATGTCGCCGTTAAACACCCCAATACAACACTTGTCGCCCTTGTCGCAGTTGGCGTTTTTAGCGCCTGGTACTTTGGTGCTTTTGATGTTCTATTTTCTAACTCTTCTGATCTCTCTAATACTTCGAAATTAGAACAAGGTCTTGATACAACAATTGTAAATAAAAAAATCGATCAAGTAACAAGTAACATTACATCTTCCATTCCTATGGGAAACTCGAAATTTACTTCACTTGATAACACAAAAAAAACAAACATTAGTGGATTAATAGATATAGCAAAAAAGCCCCCTGCCCCTGACTATAATTACATTGCTAGTAAAGCAAATTCAATTGGAACTTCGTTAGAGAATATGAAGCCAGCTGTTTGCCCTAAATTAACCCTTGTACAAGAAGAGAACGTCAATATGCTTGTAAATTTTAATACAGTAAAAAATCTCGAGGAAGTTAATAGACAAATAAGAGTAAATAATTTTATGAATAATCTACCGAGGGATAGTGGGATAGCCTTGAGTTCAGAAGAACTACGCAATCGGATCAAAGAAGACTTATTCGGTTAGGGTTTCTAGTGGGGTAAATCCAGCTTTTTTTGAGAATTTTCTCTCATTTTTGTTCCTCGAGTAGCGAATTTTATACACATTCCGATTCAAGGATTGGTTTTTGTTTGAGAAGCCTTCTTGTCAAATTCCCAATTCTTGAATCGGAATGTGTATAGCAAAATCGAAAACGAAGTTTTGTCCAAAAAGATCCGTAGATTTTATGAACTTATTTCTTGCGATTGGTATTAGTCATTGAAAGCAAATTCGAGTTCTTCTTCACCCTCTTTGTCGATATGGCGCTTGATCCGCTCGCTGAACGACTTGAAGCCGGTACCTCCAGGAATCATGTGCCCCATGATGAGGTTGGACTTGAAGTCGAGCAAGTAGTCAGTTTTCGCCTCACAGGCTGCATCGGTAAGGACACGAGTGGTCTCCTGGAATGAAGCCGCTGATATCCACGACTCTGTCGAGAGAGAAGCTTTGGTGATCCCGAGGAGAACGGGTGTTGCTTGCGCAGCTCTTCCCCCTTCGTTCATTACTTTGCGATTCTGGTTGTGGAATTGTTTTTTACCTACATCTTCCCCGTAGAGGAATGTGGTGTCACCAGGATCGATCACTCGCACTTTTTGAAGCATCTGACGGACGATGATCTCGATATGTTTATCATTGATGTCGACCCCTTGGAGGCGATACACTTCTTGAACTTGATTGACGAGGTATTTTTGCAGCTCGCGCACCCCACAGATATCGAGAATCTCATGCGGAATGACAAGTCCATCAGTGAGTTGCTGTCCTTTCACAACGTGATCTCCTTTTTGGATGATCAAGTGTTTAGTGAGTGGGATGAGGTGTTCTTCTTCCATACCGGAATCTTCATCGCGTACGATAACAATGCGCTTGCTCTTTTGTACGCCGCGGAAATCAACTTCACCATCAATCTTGGCAATCTCGGCTGCATCTTTGGGTTTGCGTGCTTCAAAGAGTTCCGCAACACGGGGAAGACCCCCGGTGATGTCTTTGGTCTTGATGGCACCGCGAGGAAGGCGTGCGAGAAGCATCCCTGCTTGAACGTATTCTCCTTCTTCGACTGAAATGAAGGCACCGGATGGAATTGCATAGGTTCCCACTAGTTCGCTATATTCCTGATCGGCGTAGATCACGATTTGTGGATGGAGCTCTCCACGATGTTGTTTCACAATCGTTTCAGGTTTTCCAGTTTGTTTGTTGATCTCGCGCTGGGTAGAAATTCCTTCAACAAGGTCTTCATATTTCACATATCCAGGACGTTCACAGATAATGGGGATATTGTGTTGTTCCCAAACAGCAACCTGTTGGTCTTTTTTTACTTTTGCCCCATCGGCAAGCAGGATACGTGTTCCGAGCTCGACATTGAAGCTATGGAGCGGCTCAAGGGATTTAGTGCTGAGGAGTTTTTTTACCTCTTCTAAGTTGCGCCCCTCGTCTTGAACGACATGGAGCATTCCGTTCTTGTTGAGAGCAAGCCATTCTCCATCTTGGTTCTGCACGGTGCGCAGATCCATATAGACGAGGATCCCATCTTCTTCCGAAATAATCTCGGGAGTGAGATGCGCGGCTGCAATTCCCCCTAAGTGGAATGTTCTCATTGTCAACTGTGTTCCCGGTTCCCCAATTGACTGGGCAGCGATGATTCCAACGGCTTCTCCGTGCCCAACCATGCGTCCATTGGCGAGGTTGATGCCATAGCATTGGCAACAAACACCTCGTTCCGATTCACAGGTAAGGGCCGAGCGGATGCGAATGGATTCGATTCCAGAATCGTCGATCGCCTCTGCTTGTGGAAGAGTCAAAACGGTTCCTGCTTTGGCGAGGATTTTGGTTTGATCCCCGGGCTGGTAGAGGTCATCGACAACAGTGCGGCCATAGATCCGATCAGTGAGTGGAAGAAGTTCTTCTTGTCCCTGCTTAATCGCGCTCACTTCAATGCCATTCAATGTTCCGCAGTCATCTTCGATGATGATAACGTCTTGCGAAACGTCAACGAGACGGCGGGTCAAATACCCTGAGTCGGCTGTTTTGAGGGCCGTATCGGCCAGACCTTTACGAGCACCGTGAGTAGAGATTGAGTACTCAAGGACACTGAGGCCTTCACGGAAGTTAGCTGTAATCGGCGACTCGATAATTGCACCGGAAGGTTTTGCCATCAGACCCCGCATCGCACCGAGCTGCTTGACCTGCGATCTGGTTCCACGTGCTCCGGAATCCATCATGAGATAGATGGGATTCAGCTCCTGGTCTTTGGGTTCACTTATCAGTTTGAAAAGTTGTTCAGAAAGGTCATCTGATACTTCTGTCCAAATGCTAATGACCTTAGAGTAGCGCTCGCCATCGGTGATGATTCCGTCTTCATATTGCTTTCGGACTACTTCAATTCGCTTGTGCGCTGCATCCATTACTTCTTGCTTATTGCTAGGAATGCGCACATCGCAAATTCCAATCGAAAGTGCCGATTTTGTCGCCTCAGAGAACCCAAGATTTTTCAGGCTATCGAGGAATTTGACTGTTGCTTCTAGTCCCACTTTTTTATAGGTCTCTAAAACAAGTTCGCTCATTTTTTTCTTGCGCAAAGCATAGTTTTGGAAGCCAAGCTCTTTGGGAACAATCGTATTGAAAATCACACGTCCTGGTGTAGTCGTGATGATCCCTTCAGGGAGCTTGAGCTTAATTTTTTCATGGATGTGCAAACCTCGTCCCAAGTCATCGCGGCGTTTTCCTTCTTCAATCTCTTCATCCCAATTGAAGCTTCCTGCAGCTTGCATGGCGAGAAGCACTTCATCTGGGTCGGAGAAAATTTTTGTTTTTTTGCCATGATCTTCTGGAATATAAATGGGATCATGCATGAGGTAGTAAAGGCCCAAAATCATATCTTGCGAAGGAACAGCAGATGGTTTTCCAGAAGAGGGCAAGAAAATGTTATCGGGTGCCATCATGAGGAGTTTTGCCTCTAGCTGTGCCTCGACGGAGAGAGGAATGTGGACCGCCATTTGGTCCCCATCGAAGTCGGCGTTGAAGGCCGAGCAGACGAGGGGATGGATCCGGATTGCTTTTCCTTCAATCAAAATCGGTTCAAAGGCCTGAATCCCGAGGCGGTGCAATGTGGGCGCACGATTGAGGAGAACAGGATGTCCTTTAATGATTTCTTCAAGCACATCCCATACTTCAGGAGCTTGACGCTGGATCATTTTTTTTGCCGATCGAATGGTGTATACGTACCCCCGATCTTTGAGTTGTTTCACAATGAAGGGCTCAAAGAGATCAAGGGCCATTTGCTTAGGGAGTCCGCACTGATTGAATTTGAGTTCGGGGCCGACGATGATCACGCTTCGACCTGAATAATCAACCCGCTTTCCAAGGAGGTTTTGACGGAAACGCCCTGTTTTTCCCTTAAGCATTTCTGAAAGGGCTTTTAAGGGGCGATTGCCTGCTCCCATCACGGGATGGCCATGACGGCCATTGTCAAAGAGGGCGTCGACCGCTTCTTGGAGCATCCGCTTTTCGTTGCGAATGATCACATCGGGTGTCTTGAGACGCAAAATCGCTTTCAAACGGTTATTTCGGTTGATGACACGTCTATACAGGTCATTCAAATCGGAAGTTGCAAAGCGTCCTCCATCAAGAGGGACAAGGGGGCGAAGATCGGGAGGGATGACGGGAACACAGGACATCACCATCCAATCTGGACGGTTGGGTGAGAAGGCAAAGCTTTCGACAATTTTGAGTCGCTTGGCGAGTTTCATTCGCGCTTGCATAGACTTTGTCTTGCGGAGTTTTTCTTTTAGTTCTGTGACAAGAAGGCTCAAATCTTCTTTTTCGAGGAGTTCGTTGATTGCCTCTCCCCCAATGCGAGCGGTGAAGCTACCGGAGCCCCATTTTTCTTGTGCTTCGCGAAATTCAGTATCGTTGAGAAGTTGTTTGGGCTCTAGTGTCGAACGACCTGGATCGGTGACGACATATTCTTCATAATAGATCACACGTTCCAATTCATTGGCAGACATTCCAAGAATGTTTCCAATGCGCGATGGCATCGATTTGAAGAACCAGATGTGGACCACAGGAACGGCCAGTTCAATGTGTGCCATTCTCTCACGCCGTACCTTAGAGAGGGTCACTTCCACACCACACCGATCACAGACAATTCCTTTGTGTTTGATCTTTTTGTACTTTCCACAAGCACATTCCCAATCTCTTGTAGGGCCGAAAATCTTTTCGCAGAACAGTCCCCCTTTTTCAGGTTTGAATGTCCGGTAGTTGATGGTCTCGGGTTTTTTGATTTCTCCTCTCGACCAATCATTGCGGATCACATCATCTGAGGCGATCTGAATGACCAACTTGTCAAAAGATTTTTGACTTTCTTGTTCTACCATCGAAAATTTCTCCCTAAAATTATTCTTCCGCGCTTTCAGCGCGCACATCGAGACACAACCCTTGCATCTCTTTTACAAGTACATTGAATGATTCAGGCGTTCCAGACTTGAGGGTATTTTCTCCCTTAACTATCGACTCATAAATGCGAGTACGTCCGGCTACGTCATCTGATTTGACTGTTAACATCTCTTGCAAGAGGTAAGCAGCACCATATGCTTCAAGGGCCCAAACCTCCATTTCACCAAAGCGCTGTCCTCCCATTTGGGCTTTACCACCAAGAGGCTGCTGTGTGACGAGTGAGTAAGGTCCAATCGAGCGAGCGTGGATCTTGTCCGCAACGAGGTGGCCCAGTTTCAACATGTAGATATATCCTACAACGACACGGTTGTCAAAACGCTCTCCTGTTCTTCCATCATACAGATGCATTTTTCCATCTGTGGGGAGGTTTTGCTCAGCCATCATCTGCCAAATACGCTCTTCGGGGAAGCCCTCAAAGACAGGTGTCTTGACGAAGATACCCGCTTTACGTGCTGCATACCCCAAGTGGGTCTCAAGGAGCTGTCCCATATTCATACGAGATGGAACCCCGAGTGGATTGAGGATAATTTCGATCGATTGTCCATTGTCGAGATAGGGCATATTGGCCTCAGGAACGATCTGTGAGACCACCCCTTTATTTCCGTGGCGACCCGCCATCTTATCTCCCACTTCTAGCTTGCGCTTGGTTGCGACATAAACCTTCACCTGGCGAATAACACCGGGATCTAGTTCAATATCTCCTTTGCGAGTGAACTCCACTTCCGTCTTATAGAGCGACTGAAGAGCTTGTATCTCATGATCGAATTCGCGCAAGATTTCTTTCATCGCATTGAAAGTATCATTTTCCGCCATCAAGAGATCTTCTGCTTTCTCGCCTTCGAGCATTTCAAGCATCTCTTGTGTGACAGTTTCGCCTTCTTTGATCAAAACATTGCCTGTTTTGCGGTGCATGATCGGACCAGGAGCCGGTTCATCAAGCATCAAGGCACCCAATTTTTCATGGAACTTGATGACGATCTCTGCTTCTTTGTTCTTATATTCTTGGTGAATATCTTTGATGCGCGATGCCTCTTCAACGAGTTCATCATCGGTTTTAGAGAGGCGGTCACGGCGACTAAAGACCTTCACATCCATCACCACTCCTTCTGTTCCAGGAGGAACAGTGAGAGAAGCATCTTTTACATCGGCTGCTTTTTCTCCAAAGATCGCCCGAAGAAGTCTTTCTTCTGGAGCAAGTTCCGTTTCTGACTTGGGGGTGATTTTTCCAACAAGGATATCACCAGCTTTGACTTCCGCACCAACGCGGATGATCCCGTCTTCTCCCAAGTTCGAGAGCGCTTCTTCTGAGACATTGGGGATGTCTTTGGTAATTTCCTCTTTTCCAAGCTTGGTATCGCGAGCAGTCACCTCAAATTCTTCGAGGTAGATGGATGTATAGGCATCTTCCTTCGTGAGTTTTTCGGAGATGATGATCGCATCCTCGTAGTTGTATCCACACCAAGGCATGAAAGCAACGAGAACATTTTTTCCAAGGGCTATCTCCCCTTTATCGGTTGCAGGACCATCGGCAATGATATCGCCGAGTTTCAACTCATCCCCTACACTACACAAGGGAGTTTGGTTGAGGCATGTACCTGCATTTGAACGCATGAACTTCTTGAGCTGATAGTTTTTTTTCTGGGTAGGGTTATCTTTAGCAGCAACGACAATTTTGTATCCATCGACATACTCGACTTTTCCATCTTCTTCGGCAAGGACGACAGCTCCAGAGTCGCGTGCAGAACGCAGCTCCAATCCCGTGCCTACAATAGGAGCTTCTGTTTTGAGAAGAGGAACCCCTTGGCGTTGCATGTTCGATCCCATCAGAGCGCGGTTGGCATCATCGTGTTCTAAGAAAGGAATCAAACCAGCGACAATGGAAACCAGCTGCTTGGAGGAGACGTCCATGTGGGTCACTTTTTCCGTCTCAATTTTTAGCGATTCTCCGCTATAGCGTGCCCAGCAGGTCGGTTCAACAAACATGTTGAGCTCATCCAATTGCGCAGAGGCCTGGGCAATCACATTTTTCTCTTCCTGGTCGGCGGTCATATATTCGATTTCAGCGGTGACCACACCATCGCGAACAATGCGATAGGGAGTCTCTATGAATCCGAATTCGTTAATTTTTGCATAAGAAGCAAGTGAGGTAATCAAGCCAATATTTGGACCTTCAGGTGTTTCAATGGGACAGATGCGCCCATAGTGGCTAGGATGGACGTCGCGCACCTCGAAGCCAGCGCGTTCACGATTGAGTCCTCCAGGCCCTAAAGATGAAAGGCGCCGTTTGTGTGTCAGCTCGGCAATAGGGTTGGTCTGATCCATAAATTGTGAAAGCTGTGAACGTCCGAAAAAGTCTTTTAGAACACCAGCAAGGCCTTTTGCAGAAACGATTTTTCCAGGTGTTAGGGTGTCAGAAGAAAAATCGAACAAATTCATCCGTTCGCGGATGATTTTTTCCATGCGAGAGAGACCAATGCGGCATTGGTTTTGGACGAGCTCCCCCACAGAGCGAACGCGGCGATTGCCTAGGTGGTCAATGTCATCAATGTTGACAGTTGGATCTCCACTTTTGAGGCGAATCAGATACTTGAGAGCACCAATGACGTCTTCTTTCTTAAGGGTAACAAAATTGAGCTCTTCATCACTGAGTTCAAATCCTAGCTTGCGATTGAGCTTATAACGCCCAACGCGTCCCAAGTTGTAACGCTTGGGGTCGAAGAAGAGGCGCATAATGGCTGATCTGGCATTCGATAGAGTTGCCGGCTCACCAGGGCGAATTTTGCGGTAAAAATCTTTCAGTGCAGACTCATAGGAATCGGTCGGGTCTTTGGCGAGCATTTTAATGATCGGATTGGTTTCATCGGCATCTTCGGCCACGCGGACAGCAGGAATTTTAGCATCGAGCATCCGCTTGAGCATGGCTGTTGTGAGTTTTTCTGAGGATTTCCCAAAAACAACCCCTGTCTGTTCGTCCACTACATCTTCAGCCAAGATTTTTCCGACCAATTTGGAAAAATCTTTGTCTGAGCGGATTTTGACCCGAACAGTACTGAAGAATTCTTCGATGATATCACTATCTGTAGAAAATCCAAGAGTTCGAATGAAAGCGGTTGCGAGGAGTTTGCGGCGCCGCTTTTTTCGATCGATGTAGATATAGATCAAATCATTGATATCAAAAGCTCCTTCAAGCCAGCTGCCGCGGTAAGGAATCACGCGGAAAGAATAGAGAATATTTCCTTTGGGATGACGTTCAGATTCGAATGAAATACCAGGAGAGCGGTGAAGCTGAGAAACGATGACCCGTTCGGCACCATTGATGATGAATGTTCCATTTTCTGTCATCACCGGAATTGTTCCCATGTAGACTTCTTCTTCTTTGATCCCTGTCTCATCAGTGAGGCGAAATTTCACTTTCAATGTGACATTGAATGTAATTCCTCTGCGAATACAATCTTCAGGAGTGTATTTGGGGACACCCAAATTGTAGGAGAGAAATTCCAAAACTGTCTTTTCATCGTAGGATTTAATGGGGAATATTTCAGAAAACACCTCTTGCAAACCCACTTTTTTGCGCTCATGAGGCATCAGATCAGCCTGAAGAAATTGGCGATACGACTTGATTTGGATTTCAATGAGGTTGGGAAGAGCGAGAATCTCTTCTTTTTCTTGAAAACTCACCCGCTCAGGTGCTCGTTTTAACATCTACTTGGCTCCTCAGATAAAGTTTTATTGCAGCACTTTTGCTGCTGAAGCGACAACAAGCAGAAGCCATTTCATATAGCTTCTGCTCAAAAAAATAGGGTGCCTTTTGTTCTCGATTAGAGACCAGCAAGAACCACCTTTCCACCTGCATCGGAAACCTTTTTAGAGATTTCATCTGCTTCTGCTTTAGGCGCACTCTCTTTTAAGACTTTTGGAGCTCCTTCTACAAGCTCCTTTGCTTCTTTTAGGCCAAGTCCAGTGACTTCACGAACGACTTTGATAACTCCGATCTTCTTGTCAACAGGAGCCTCTTGCAAAGTCACTTTGAACTCTGTTGATTCTTTTGCCTCAGCGCCTGCCTCGCCTCCAGCAGCAGGAGCAGCCATCATCATAGGAGCTGCTGCAGCGGCTTTGACTCCCCACTTATCCTCGAGCGCAGTCTTCAACTTCGACATATCGAGAACGCTAAGCTGGCTCAAAGTTTCTACGAGTTTTTCAATATCTTTTTCTTGGGTGCTCACGTCTTTACCTCTTAAAAGTTAAATAAATTTATTCTAAGCCTTCTTGTTGGCTCTTATTTTCCAAACAATGCATAACGCTTGTTAGGAGAGCTTCCATAACAGACAGAGTTTGCGTCATTGGCGCTTCTAAAAGGCCAATGAATTGGGCATGCATTTCATCCTGTGATGGAAGCTCTGAAATCGCTTTTACATCTTCCGCATTGCAAAGGCGCCCTTCGAATTGCCCAGCTAGAATTTTTAGAGTCTCTTTGTTTTCTTTTGCAAATGCAAATAGCGCCTTGGTAGTAGATATGGGATCTTCATAGGCAAATACAACACCGATATGCCCTTCGAGCAGTGCAGGATCCAAAGTGATCCCACTTGCTTCAGCTGCTTTGAGAAGAACTCTTTTCCTCACCACAGAAAAGGAACCTCCCGCATCCCGCAGCGACTTGCGAAAGTCTGCAGAAACATCGGGAGTCAAGCTGCTGTAACTGGTCAATACAAGTGCTGTTGATCCGTCAATTTTGTCTTTAATCTCATCGAGTAGTAATTGTTTTTCTTTTCTCATCGTTACATCCCTGAAAACGAACTGATATCAATTTTGAGCCCCGGTCCCATTGTCGAAGAAAGGGCCAACGACTGCATGAAATTTCCTTTTGCAGCTGAGGGTCTTGCCTTTGCAATAGCAGACAAAAATGTCTCAATATTCTGCTGAAGCTTTTCTTGATCAAAGGAAAGTTTTCCAACGAGGTTATTGATCACTCCGCTTTTGTCATTTTTAAATTCTATTTTTCCTGCTTTCAGCTCGGTCACTGCTTTGGTGACATCGGGGGTTACAGTCCCTGCCTTGGGAGTTGGCATCAAACCGCGAGGGCCGAGCACTTTTCCCAGCTTTCCCACATCACGCATCATGTCAGGAGTGGCTACAACTACATCAAAATCAGTCCAGCCTCCTTTCACTTTTTCGACGAGGTCATCATTACCCACAAAGTCAGCACCGGCGCTTTCCGCCTCTTTGACCTTTTCTCCACGTGCAAAAACAAGTACTTTAATCTTTTTTCCTAAGCCATGGGGCAAAGTGACAGTTCCACGCACTTGCTGATCGGACTTTTTCACATTGATGCCTGATTTGAGGGAAACTTCGACCGACTGGTCAAATTTCACAGGGGGACATTTTTTCAAAATCTCAATGGCTTCCTTAAGCGAATATAAGCGATCGGGATAAAACAACTGATCAATTTCTTTGAATCTCTTACTTCTCTTCGGCATATCTATTCCTCTATGTCAACACCCATTGAACGTGCTGTGCCCATGACAACGAGCATGGCTGCTTCTTCATTTGTGACTCTCAAATCTTCGTACTTTTTTTTAGCAATCTCTTGTACCTGAGCCTTTGTCAATTTGCCCACTTTGTCTCTGTTAGGAACACCAGACCCCTTGTCAATTCCGAGTATTTTTAGAATCATCTGCGAAACAGGCGGCTGTTTTGTGATGAAAGTAAAAGACTTGTCTTGAAAGACGGAAATGACAACAGGAAGGATATCACCAGCCTGATTTTGTGTTTTAGCATTGAATTCTTTACAAAAAGCCATGATATTGACTTGTGCTGCTCCAAGTGCAGGTCCAATTGGAGGTGCAGGATTGGCCTTCCCAGCGGGAATTTGCAGTTTAATTTGTTTAACTAACTTTTTTGCCATTTTTGGATTTTCCTTTAACTAATTTCAGATTCACTGGGAACTTCCACTTGCCAAAATTCCAAATCATCAACTCTGGTATCTCGACCAAAAATCGAGACCATAACCGAAAGTCTTCCTTTTTCATGAAAAACTTCAATTACATCACCAATAAAGTTGACAAACACTCCATCGGTGATTTTCACCTGATCGCCCACATTGATTTTGTATTTTTGGACAATGTCACCTTTTTTCCCTGCAAGCTCATTTAAAATTTCTTCGATTTCATTTTCAGAAAGGGCTGTAGGAGGGTCTCCTCCTAAAAATCCAAGCACTCCATTGGTATTTTTGACATACATCCAGGAGTCGTCGGTCAGTGTCATTTTTATCATGATGTAGCCAGGCCACATCCGTTTCTCAGTCACTTTTTGCTGGCCGCGCTTGACTTCTGCAACATTTTCAGAGGGAACGAGAACTTCTTCAACGAGCTCCATCATTCCTTTTGTCTCTCGATTTTCTTCGAGAGATCTTTTCACTTTCTTTTCTTGACCAGAAACGGCTTGTATAACGTACCACTTATGCATGTTGTCCTAAATGTTATCCAAAGATAAAGAGCAAGGTGCGTTTAATGAACTCTAAAAATCCCTTGACGATCAAATCTACGACATAGATTCCGATTCCAAAACAAAATGTCGCGAGAACCACAATCTTTGTTGCAGAAAGGAGTTCTGTTCTTGTCGTCCAGCTGACCTTTTTCAGCTCTTCCTTTAAATCGCTGATAAAAGTAATGGGGTCCTTTTTCTTTTTCTTTTCGACCTTCGTTTTTTTCGACTTTGCTTCCATTAAAGTACTCAAGACCACTCCTTTCTTTTCCCCACTCGCAGTACGAGTGCGGAGGGATTCGAACCCCCGACCGGCGACTTTGGAGATCGCTGCTCTACCAACTGAGCTACACACCCAAAACAGCTAAAAGATCCTTCTTTTAGCTGCATATACCAAACCGCTTATTCCAAAATTTTTGAAACAGTTCCTGCTCCAATTGTTCTTCCGCCTTCACGGATCGCAAAACGCATTCCCTCTTCCATAGCAATGGGGCTGATTAACTGTCCAATCAGCTCTACATTATCGCCAGGCATAACCATCTCAGTTCCCTCTGGGAGAGTTACTGTTCCAGTCACATCCGTTGTGCGGAAGTAGAATTGTGGACGATATCCAGTGAAGAAGGGCTTGTGACGGCCTCCTTCAGTTTTTGTCAGGATGTAAACAGTTCCTTGGAATTTGGTGTGTGGTTTACATGTTCTGGGAGCTGCGAGAACCATTCCCCGCTCAATATCATTTTTCTCTATACCGCGTAGGAGAACCCCAACGTTCTCTCCAGCGCGCCCTTCATCAAGAAGTTTGTTGAACATCTCGATTCCAGTTGCAACAACCTCGCGTGTATCGCGAAGACCGACAATTTCTATCTTGTCGTTGACCTTGAGAATACCGCGTTCGACTCTTCCCGTTGCAACGGTTCCTCGTCCAGAAATGGAGAAGACATCCTCCACAGGCATCAAGAAAGGCTTATCCACTTCACGCTTAGGAGTAGGGATCTTCTCATCGACAACTTTCATGAGTTCTTTGATTTTTTCGATTTGCTCCGGATCGCCTTCTAGAGCTTTAAGCGCAGAACCGCGGATAATAGGAACATCCTTGTACCCTTTTTCTTCGAGAAGCTCTGTTAGCTCCATTTCAACGAGTTCTACAAGTTCTTCGTCTCCTTTTCCAATTTGGTCCATCTTGTTGAGGAAGACCACAATCGCAGGAACGCCTACTTGGTGAGCAAGAAGGATGTGTTCACGAGTTTGAGGCATGGCACCGTCAGTTGCAGAGACAACGAGGATTGCTCCATCCATCTGGGCAGCACCTGTAATCATGTTTTTGACATAGTCGGCGTGTCCGGGGCAGTCTACATGGGCATAGTGGCGATTGGCAGTTTCATACTCTACGTGAGAGGAATTGATCGTAATTCCACGCTGTTTTTCTTCAGGGGAGTTATCGATTGAAGCATAGTCGCGATACTTTGTTGTTCCTCCAGATTCGGCTAGAATTTTCGTGATTGCAGCAGTGAGGGACGTTTTTCCGTGGTCTACGTGGCCGATAGTCCCAATATTAATGTGGGGCTTCGTCCGTTGAAATTTTTCCTTAGCCATTCTTAATCCTCCGTTGGCTTTTTATCGCTTGGGTTCCTTGCCCAAAATAGGAATTGAACCTACGACCGCTTGCTTACCATGCAAGTGCTCTACCTCTGAGCTATTTGGGCTTGATGGGCTTAAACGCAAACGAGTCTACTTTTCTATTCCAATAAAAATCAATCTTTTTCACTACTCTGCAAGAGCTACCTTTGACGATAGACAATGCGCGCCTTGGATAAATCGTAAGGTGACATCTCAACAGTTACAGTATCTCCTACGAGAACTCGAATATTGCGCATGCGCATTTTTCCACACAAATGGGCAAGTACTTTCATTCCGTTTTCGAGTGCAACACGAAAGGTCATATTTGGGAGAAGCTCTTCTACTTCGCCGTCTAACTTGATGGTATCTTCTTTAGGCATAGCTATGAGAACAGTAAAACAAGATAATTACACAGTTTTTTTCGATTAATGTCAAGGCCTTGCTTTGACTTTCGCGCACTTTTTTTCTATACTAGGCCATATGAAAGATTTCTCCATGGTAAAAAATCTCTTTAAAGACTGTTTTTCTCCAGAAAATCTCTATCAAAAAATCATTGCACTTGGCCGGGATTTGCCACCGTTGGATCAAAAGTACAAAATCCCTGAAAACATTGTGAAGGGCTGTCAAAGCATTGTTTACCTCCACACTAACATGGAAGATGGAAAGCTTTTTTTTCATGCCTCCTCCGATGCGCTCATCTCCTCTGGTCTCGCCGCTCTTCTCATCAAAGCCTATAATGGTGAGCCACCTGAGACAGTCCTCCAGCACAAGCCCACCTTCTTAGAAGATCTCCAAATCTATTCGTCCCTCACTCCGGGCCGCTCAAATGGTCTTGCCAGCATGTTCTTGCGTATGCAGCAAGACGCACTAAAATTTTTAGTACACATTTAAAATAATCCGCTCCAAATGGTATAATCTCTTTTCATCTCAAGGAGAAATTATTATGGCTA
>JAAKFC010000159.1 GCA_011065225.1 Chlamydiota bacterium | reverse complement strand
GCGGAGGCATTCAAGTAGCACATTCCCACCCTATAAATCCAGGTGAACTTATCCACCCTGTACATCTTAGTTGCCTGCTCAAATATTTCCACAATGCCGGTTTTCAATGCCCAACTTGCAAAATATCTATTTCCCCTTTTGCTTTTTTTTCTCAGAGAGAAATTCTTACTAAATGCATGTCTTTAGGAGCGCAATTCACAGCAGAAAAGATCAATCAGGCCATTAAGGGTCTTTTCGTTTGGGCACCCTATTTTCTCTTCTTTGACTCGGTGAAAAACTTTTTTATCCATTCTTAGCCAAAGCTAATCTTTCAAATACTTAATAACCAAAGATTTAAAAATTTATACACATTCCGATTCAAGAATTGGAATTTTGGCCAGGAGGCCCTCAAATTTTTCTTCTGCGACGAGCTTCAGTGTTCATAGACACGGAGCGAGAAGCAGAAGGAAAATCTGAGGAATAGCCGACGCCATCAATTCTTGAATCGGAATGTGTATATTCTGCACAAAAGCCAAGAAAACCAAGAAGTGTGCGTTCTTTTTAATTGTCTTTTCTCTGCACAAACACGCCATTTTGTCATATTGTGAATCAGCGAGAAAAGTCATCTTCTCTAGACTTGCGCTGATTATGCTCTATATCCAGCGCAAAACATCATTTTTCCCAAGTTCACGCTGATTATAGCTTATAATCAGCGCAAAACACCAAAAATCTTGCTTTCACGCTGATTATAAGCTATAATCAGCGTAAAGAGGATGCAAATGGAAGAAAAGATCCAAGGCCGGGACAAAGAAAAAGAACTCTTAAAACGGATTTACCATTCACAAAACCCTTCGTTTTTAGTTGTTTATGGTCGCAGGCGTGTAGGAAAAACCTTCCTTATAAAGGAATTTTTTCAAGGCAGAGGAGTGTTTTTTCATTTAACGGGGATCAAAGATGCCAAAACTTCTGCACAACTCGATCATTTTTCCATCGAATTTCGTGATACCTTTTCCAAAGGAAGTAAAAAAGTTAACCCGAAGGATTGGATGGAGGCTTTTGATTTTTTGCGCCGCGAAATTGAAAAAACAAAAGGCAAAGTGATCCTTTTTTTTGATGAGCTCCCTTGGCTTGCCTCTCCAAGGTCGGGATTTTTACAGGCATTGGATCATTTGTGGAATCGTTACCTCTCTTCTATGCCCAATGTAATTCTTATCATTTGTGGATCTGCAGCATCATGGATGATCAATAAAGTGATCAACAGTAGAGGAGGACTGCATAATAGAATCACTCACGAAATCCGTCTTTTACCTTTTACACTGCAAGAAACAAAAGAATATTTAGAGAAAAAAAATATCGAATTTGATCTGCCACAACTCGCCCAGCTCTATTTTGCAATTGGTGGTGTGGCAAAATATTTGACCTATATCTCTCGTGGGTTTTCAGCAGCACAAATCATCAATATCCTTTGTTTCACAAAAAATGGCCCCTTACTCCGAGAATTTCATAGGCTTTATGATTCTCTGTTTTCTCATTCAGAACATCACATCGCAATTGTGAAAGCTCTTGCAAAAGTGCGCTCTGGCCTTTCTTACCGTGATCTTGCAAAAGGAGCAAAACTTTCAACGGGAGGAACATTTACAAATCGTTTAAGAGAACTACAAACTTCGGGATTCATCGATACGATTTCTACATTTGGAAAATCAAAACGCGATGAGAAATATATCCTGACAGATGAATACTCTCTTTTTTATCTTACTTGGATGGACAATCTCTCCTCTGTAGATTTAGATGATGATGTTCCCAATTATTGGGTAAAACAACAAAAATCTTCTCGATATGAAACTTGGAAAGGGCTTGCATTTGAGCGGCTTTGTATGAAACACCTCAAAAACATCAAACAAAAGCTCGGAGTTACCTCCGTGATTACAAAAACATCAAAATGGAATGCAAACCATACCGAAATCGATTGGCTGATTGATCGGGAAGATAATTGCATCAATTTGTTTGAAGCAAAATTTGTCGAAAGTGAATTTGTGATCACAAAAACCTATGCAGAAATTTTGCGAAACAAGAAATATCGCTTTTCTGAAGCCACACAGACAAAAAAAACACTCTTCCTAACAATGATCACACCCTATGGCGTAAAAGAAAATACCCACTTCTTGGGAAATGTTGATCAACAATTGACCCTTACAGCTTTAATTTAAATCACTCAGATGCAAACAACTTATTTTTAGCGCCTTATATACTTTTGCGGATATTTTGATTGGCTTTTTTTAAATTTTATATTAAAATTTAATTTTAATAATATAAGGAGTTATTATGACAACAGCAGTAGGATCATTAATAAAACATATTTCAGGTTTAAGAGAGCAAGTTGATCAATGTGAGGTTGGCAAAAGTTCTGCATATAAAGAGATAATGGCTAATCAGGTATTAGAAAACATTTTGCCTACATATTCAGGTCTTGTGCAGGGTATAAATCAAATCGCCTGTAAATTATTCCAAGGAGACTCCTTTGCAGTAGAAAAAGTCCCATTCAGTGGCTTGAGCGGAAGCGTTTTTTATCAAGTTAAGGATACTGAAACAAATGAAGTACTCTGTTTAGCAAAGGTATTCCCTGAAGACAGATCTTATGAATTCTTAGATGAAGTTTTTTCACTTCATGCTTATGGACAGCATTCCATTCCTTGTCCCAAAGTTTTGGATGTAGGTTTAATAAATAAACAATGTGTACTAATTGAAGAAATGCTTCCTGGAGATACACTAGATCACCATATAAAAAAATTATTCAATTGTGAAAAGGGCTCTGAAAATAGAGAAAAGCAATTGCAGCAAGTCATCGAGTTATTTAAGTCCCTCGGCTCATCTTTTGCTAGTTTTCATAGCAAGGGTAGTTCCGATCTTGTGCCAACAGATCCTTATGTGAAAGAACATTTCCTAGGTATTATAGATAATGCTATCGACGAGTTGAAAAAAGCAAATGACAAAGTTGATGAATACTATGGCATTACAGACAAAAATTCTTTCATTGAATCCTTACGAGAATATATTGAAAAAAGTCAACATCTCATGCAATTACCAGTTCCAAGAAGTTACATCCATGCAGATTGTAATTTTGCCAATTTTATATATGGTGAGGATAAAAAATTCCATTTGCTCGATACTTGGTGGGGTGGATTTTCTGTAGATAAAGAAAGTGCTCCAAGAGGCAACCCATTTCTTGATTATATGCAAGTGATCAACCGTATGTGGTACTCATTTCAAGATGGCAAATTATCTTTCGATGAATATCAAAAATTACAAACTGCATTTCAGAAGGGATACAAGACCATCGGAATGATCCCAGATGAGGATATGCAGAATTTCTATTCTTTCATCGATGCAATGCTTCTACTTGGTGGAGTCACCAAATATTTTCATGTTGGTGCTAAAGATTCCATAGGACATTTAGCTAAATATTGGATGACTTGGCTAGAGAAATTATTAGGTTCACAACACGAAATTAAACACGTAATTTAAACCATCACAGACTGTCATTTTTTTCTTTCTGTAAAATCGAAAATTGTCTAAGTTTTCAATTCAGGCACTCATACATGCGCGCTATGAAATTTAGATATTTTTTTCTTTCTCTTTTCTTCCTCTTTTCCCCTCTTGGGCAAATTATCAGTGATGAGGATTCTTCACCTCTTAAAGAATTCGATGATGATGCTTTTCTCTCTGCAAAAACGGAACCCAATCCAGATGGATTGATCGGATGGTCACTCTTTAGTTCTGATGGAGAAGACAAATACATCATCAATTTCAACA
>JAAKFC010000158.1 GCA_011065225.1 Chlamydiota bacterium | reverse complement strand
CAGCAGTGCATCGGTTGGTGGATATCGGCTACACAATGGATCAGAAGCCGAAGCATTACTGCTTTTTCAAATGCGGTAGCTTTTTTGTTTTGGAGTGTCTCAGTGGCTTTTTCAATGAGATAGATCACATTATTTGCTCTATTTCCTGCAGCAATGATCTTTCGATCACTTTTTGTGAGAATCTGATCGGGATCATAAGGAATATCAATAAAATGAAGCTTGTCAAAAAGAGGAAAGCGATTGTCTTCTTTGATTTCATCGACCCAGATGGATGCTGTGACGAAAGTAGAGAGATTGGGGTAAAAGGGTTTGAAGCTTGCGCAAAGGGCATCGACGTTTTCTTGGATGTCTTCGTGCAGGTTTTCATAGGCGACTTGGGCAATGGCCATATGCCCACCATCCCACCATGCTGATAAATAAGTGAAAGAAAAGATGAAAAAGGCAAGGATGAATTTCCGCATCCGGTGAAGTATAACTGACTTAAGAATTTTCAGCTGCTGCAGGAGCAAAGCGCTGTGCAAGGCTGAGTTGGAGAGACGCTAAAAGGCAAAGAGCTCCTCCGAGGAGGAGGACGGGTGTGGGACTGAATTGCATGCAAAGCACTGAGCCACAAAGAGGGGCGACAAGGCCGCGAAGGCCCACAGTGACGACGTTGACAGAGCTATAGGCAGAGCTATCCTCATTGCGAGCAAAGATGGGACCGGATAGGTTCCAAGAAAGCTCACTACCGGCTTGCATAATACCGTAGATGAGATAGGCGGCATATATCCAGGGGAGCTGGAATTTGGCGAGGAGAAGGGCGAGAGGAAAGAGGGCAGCGAGGATGGTGACAAGAGAACTGAAGCGGAAGATATTGAACTTGTCCATCCATCCTGCCCAGATGCGGCTTGTGAGAACAAAACCAATTCCCTTTGCTGTGGTAAGTGCCACAGCTAGAGCGGTATAAGAGAGGCCGAGCTCGCCGAGAAAAAAGGTGGGGAGCGCAGGCTGCATGACCATTAGGCCGCCCCCGCCGAGCATGAAGCCGATTTGATAGCGGGTGAAGTCGGGTCTCGTTTTGAAGAGATGGAGGGCATTTTTCCAAGGGCGGATGAGGACGGTCTTGAGGTCGAAGGGGACTTTCTCAAGGGGTGCTTTGTTAGTTGGGATGCGAAGGAGGAAAAGAGTGCCTGCGAGGCTCAAGAAGGATGTGAGAGGAAAAAGGAGTCTCCAGGCAGAAGAATCGATATCCATCCACATCCCGAAAAAGATAGGGAGTATAGCTCCGCCGAGATAGGAAAGGACAGAGCCATAGGAGAAAGTTCTTTGGCGCTTACCTTTTGGAAGGTTGCGCTTGAGGAGTTCCATCCAAGAGGGAATCACGCCTCGTTTCATCATGAGAAAAAGGACACCAGCGCTAATCATGAACCAAGCATTATTGACCCATGGGAAAAGAAAGAAGGGGGCGTGGCCGATGAAGCTGGCGAGGATGATGTTAGAGCGGAGGCGGTCGGGGCGCTTGTAGACGAGGGCACTCCAATAAGGTGAGAAGAGTGAAACGATGGGTTTGAGGGCGATGAGTGCAGTGATTTGCAGGGGAGTGGCGCCTAGATCTTTGGTCAAAATGAAAAGAAGCAAAGCATACATCCCCCAGAAGGGGGCCTTTAGAAAGTTCGTCCAGATAAAGGCTTGTGCTGTGCTCTTTTCATTCACTCTAAATCCAACATTGACAAATCAATCAACGGTGAAAGGAGTTTTCTCTCGGTTTTTGTCTTTTTCGATTTTGTCTTTGGTTTTGAGCGGGGAAGGTCGATTGTTTGTGTTTCAGGAAGTTGGGGCTCGGGCATCACCATCTCAAATTTGAAAAGGGCATGCGCAATCTCTACCTTGATTTCTCGGCTCAGTGTATCAAAAAGGGCAAAAGCCTCGTGCTTGAACTCGAGCAGGGGATCTTTTTGTCCAATGCTGCGAACACTCACTTCGGTGCGCAGGTGATCGATATGGAGCAAGTGTTCCTGCCAACGGCCGTCGATGTTGCGAATGAGTAGGCTTCGCGACACTTCACTCATAATGCTATCGGCATCGACTTCTTGTTTGGAGTCTGGATTCATCGCTTTGTGCATTTCGCTAAGGGCATTTTTCTGGTGCTCGAGTTTGTGTTTGAAGGCTTCGAGTACTTTATTAACGGCGAGTTTTTCAATCTCTTCAATGACGAGATAGTCATTGTCAAAAGCTTTGGTCTCGAAAGTGACAGGGAAATGCGTTATTAGCCATTGTCGGTATCCTTCAGGATTCCAGCCTTCTTCCGCCGAGCGACTCACAAAATATTCACCTGCCATCTCTATACAAACATGTTCGAGGATCTCTTCAGCCAATGGAATTGAATCTTTGGCATGCAAGACTTCATTGCGAAATGAATAGATTTCTTCGCGCTGTTTGTTCATCACATCGTCGTATTCGAGGGTGTGCTTGCGTATTGTGTAATTGCGCTGTTCAACTCTTTTCTGCGCTGTCTCAATAGATTTGTTAAGTACTTTTGCAGATATTGGTTCGCCCTCGGGTGGGCGGAAGCGCTGCAAAAACATTGTAATGCGCGGAGAAGTGAAGAGGCGCATGAGCGTATCTTCAAAAGAAACGTAGAATTTCGATGTTCCTGGATCTCCCTGGCGGGCACACCTTCCACGAAGCTGGCGATCGATACGGCGCGATTGGTGACGGGTGGTGCCGATTACATGCAGACCGCCTTTTTCTGCTACGCCTTCTTTGAGTTTGATATCTGTTCCTCTACCAGCCATGTTGGTCGCAACGGTAATGGCTCCAGGCTTTCCTGCTGTAGCGATGATTTCTGCTTCATGCTCGTGATTTTTGGCATTGAGGATAGTATGAGGAAGTTTGTTTTGGCGCAAAATACGCGCAAGTTTTTCTGATACTTCGACTGATTCAGTACCAATGAGGATCGGTCTATCTTCTCCATGGATTTTTTGGATATCGGTGACAAGTGCGTTGTATTTTTCCCTCTCGGTCATGTAAATTTCATCGTCAGCATCGGTACGGATGCATTTGCGATGGGTGGGAATGGCTATGACCTCGAGCTTATAAATTTCTTTGAATTCGTTGGCTTCGGTCATAGCGGTACCAGTCATCCCGGCCAGCTTGTCGTACATGCGGAAGTAGTTCTGAATAGTGATGGTGGCGTAGGTTTGTGTTTCGCCTTGAATTTTGACCCCTTCCTTTGCTTCAATCGCTTGATGCAAGCCATCAGAGAAGCGGCGCCCCGGTTGGGGACGTCCTGTGTTTTCGTCGATGATAACGATTTTGCCTTGTTCGACAATGTAGTCGACATCTTTTTCCATCAAGAGATGAGCGCGGAGCATCTGCCGCAAATTGTGCGATCGTTCTTTGCGCTTAGCATCCTCTTCGCGAAGGGCTACTTTTCGCTGCATTTTTCCTTGCTCATCAAGATCAGAGATCTCGTCGACAAGAGCGTATTCATGCCCGAGATCGAGCATCAGAAAGTCATTTTCTGACGTGCCTTCGATCGATTCGACCCAATAATGAATTCCATGGTCAGTCAATTCATATTCACTGGCTTTTTCATCGACGATGAGATAGAGCTGTGCAAGAGTTTTGAAACGCTCTTCCTTATTGGGCTCGGCGTAGAAATACACGTCGAGCTTATCGATTTCTGCGCGAAGATCGGGGTTTTCTTTAATGCGACGAAGCATCTTGTTGTGGGGATTTCCCTTATTGACAAGCCATAGACCTCGGAAAGCTTCATCAGCTTCTTTTTGCTCTTGCTTGCTCAATTTCTTCCGCTCATCA
>JAAKFC010000157.1 GCA_011065225.1 Chlamydiota bacterium | reverse complement strand
AGAGGGATATTCAGCAAGAATTTAAATTTTAAGGAAGTGCTGGAGGCCATTCAAGAACATTTGGACGGCAATCATAATGAGGAGAAGGCCAGTGAATCGTTCACAGGCTGCGAGACCTCGATCGCCTAAAATACGTTTTAGGTGAACCGAAGAGAGAAGGATGATTGTCGTTGCTAGCCATGCAATCAAGATAGCACCAAGACAGATCCAAATGGGAATTTTCTGGTGCGAATATAAGATCACTGTAGCAAGCACTGCGGGCCCTGCAACAAGCGGAACGGCAAGTGGGACTAGGAAGGGCTCTTGCCCCTCTTCGTACTCAAAAGCTTTTTCTTTGGTAGGGAAGACAAGTTTGATCCCAATCACAAAGAGAATGATTCCCCCTGAAATGAGAACAGCAGATTGGCTTATATGGAGAAAGGCCAAAAGCGCATCCCCAATAAAGTAAAAGGCGATGATAATGACAAGGGCAATGATGAGTTCTCGGAAGATGATGAAGCGCTGGCGCTTAGGCTCAATCTCTTTCAAAATAGAAAGAAAAATGGGGACATTGCCAACGGAGTCCATCAGTAGGAAAAGAGAAAGAGCTAGAGCAAAGAGACCCATGCTTTTAGTTTAACCTTTATTAGAGGCAATTTCAACTTGAGATTGCTCGCAAAAGTGCTTTTGCCAGAGAAATTTTGCCTTTTTGTCTAAATTGTCTTTGGAACATGAAGCCAACTCCAAGAGAGTTGGTGAAATGTGAAAAGGCGATTTATTTCAAAAAAGGCAAATTTCAAACTGGCGGAATGACTTTTGTGAGTGATCTCAACTTCTTCCAAATTTTTTTTATTTTTTTTTGATGATGGGGTGTGAGATCATCGAAAATAAGAAGACAATCTTGATTTTTTTCAAAAGCAGCGCCTGTCCAGTTCGCAGAGCCAAGAATAAAAATCTTCTCATCGATAAGAGCCCATTTGTGATGAAGAAGTTGAGCTCCTTGGCTTATATGCATTTCTACACCTGCAGTTTTTAGAGCTTCAACATGTTTTTTGCTCGCACCAAGTGCTGCATTGCGATCGATCGCAATAGAAACAGCTACACCACGCTGTTTGGCAGTGATGATTTTTTCGAGGATCTTGGGATGGGTGAGGGTGAACATGGCAATCTGCATGGTCTTTTGGGCTCCATCTATTCTTTGGCATAGCGCCTGTAGGGCTTTTCCCTCGAAGTCGGGAAGGAGAAAGGCAGAGAGGGGAAGTCCATTCAAAGTAAATTGCCCCAGCTCTTCAGAAGAGCATTGCAAAAAGTTTGCTAATTCCGGATTCCAAATTCCTAAAACGAGATTGTCATGCATCTTAAGGGATTGAGTTGTGCAATTGGCCGTGCCAAGCAAAACCAAGGAATCATCGATCACGAGGATTTTTCGATGCATGAGCCCTCCACTTTTCACTGGATAAGCAGATAAGTGAGAAGGAAGAGATTTTGAGGCCTTTTTGTCATAAAATATTTGCACGTGGAGTCCCTCTGCCTGCTTTTTTGTGAGCATTGCAATGAGATCGGGATCTGTCAGTCCATAGATTTGCAAACTAATAGAGTGCTTGGCGCATTTGATAGCTCGCAAATAAACGAGTTTGAGATCAGAACGCAGGTGATTGGAATAAAAGATGAGAGGTTTTTCAGAGGTGGGAAATGGGGGATGAAAGGTGGCGATTGTGAGCCAAAGATATCCTCCAAAAATAGCGGCGCAAATTGCTGCCTTTTTCAGATTTTTTGCCCTTCTGAGCGCATTTTGCGTACTACCTTGCCAAGGCCGAGCTTATCGATAATGCGCATCCCATGTGCACTGAGGCGCAGGGTGACGAAGCGGTTTTCCTCAGAAAACCAAAAACGTTTTTTCATCAAGTTGGGCTGGAAGCGTCGTCGTTTGATTCCAGTGATCTTCAGACCAATCCCTTTCTTTTTTTTTGCAATCCCGCGAATTGCATAATGATTGCCCTTACGCGATCTTTTCCCAGTGACTTGGCATTGTTTGGGCATGAAAATACTCCTTTTGGGAAAGGATATCAGAAGATTTGTTATTGAACAAGAATATTGTAATTCTTAAATTGTATTTTACATGGAAGAATTATTTGCAGATTTTGTTGTCATTGGCTCTGGGCCTTCTGGGCAGAAGGGTGCTATCCAAGCTGCCAAGCTTGGGAAATCGGTTATTGTAATCGAAAAAGACGAGCATTTAGGTGGCGCTTCGCTCAACTCGGGTACAATCCCTTCGAAATCTTTGCGAGAGGCAATTCTCGATCTGACCGATTTCTATCAAAAAAGTTTTTACGGTCGAACCAAAGAGGTGAAGAAAGTTTCGATCAATGAGCTCAATTTTCGTCTCCATAAAATTCTTGACAGTCAACGCGTGCACCTTACCAAACAATTTGAAAAAAATGCTATCCGCTTTCTGCATGGAATGGCCCAATTTGAAGAAAAAAATCGGATTCTGGTCTTGGATCATGATGCACGAGTTCTCTATCGCATTCGCTTCGATTATGCCCTCATTGCCTCTGGTTCGAAGCCACGCAATCCCAAACATGTTCCCTTCGATGAAGAAAGAGTACTCGATTCAACGCGTCTTTTGGCCATTGATCATGTCCCCAAGACACTCATCGTGCTAGGTGGAGGGATTGTCGGCTCAGAATATGCCAGTTTTTTTGCAGCGCTTGGAACAGAAGTGACAGTCGTCGACAAGCGGGAGCATCTTTTGCCTCTGCTCGATAAAGAGATTGGCCTTCATTTGCAAAAATCTCTTGGAGGAATTGGCCTCAAAATGGTGGGCAATACGGAATTTGAACGCATTGAAAAGACCAAAGAAGGAGTGAAGCTCTTTTGCAAAGATGGAAAAGTGCTCTCCAGTGAAATGCTCCTCTATTCACTTGGACGAATTGCCAATGTCGAAGGGATGGGAATAGAAAAAGTGGGCATTGCAGTAGATGGACGTGGCTTTATCCCAGTGAATCCACTCTTTCAAACGATTGTTCCCAACATTTATGCCGTTGGGGATGTGATTGTCGGTCCTGCTTTGGCCGCAACGAGTTTTGAGCAAGGGAGACTTGCTGCGAGACACGCTTTTGGGGCACAAACGCACTATTTTTCAAGTTTTTATCCGATCGGCATTTATACCATTCCAGAAATTTCTTCTTGTGGCTATACTGAAGAACAATTGGAAGAGCTCGGATTTCACTATGAAGTGGGAAGAGCTTATTACTACGAGATCGCGCGCAACCAGATCGTCGGAAACGATCCTGGAATGTTTAAAATCCTCTTTCATGCCGAAACATTAGAAATTCTCGGCATCCATATCATCGGGCGGGGAGCTACAGAAAATATCCATATTGGACAAGTTGCAATGACATTTAATGCGCGAATTGATTATTTTATCGATCAGGTGTTCAATTACCCCACATATGCTGAGGGGTACCGGATCGCAGCACTAAATGGGTTTAACAAAATTAAGCATCGAAAATAGGGAAAAAATGGCAATCTACGAACTCTTCGACCAAGAAAAAAAAGAAAACTTCACAGAGACATTTGAGCATGTTGAAGAAAGCACGAAAAAAGGCAAAAGCCATTTCTTCTCCACTTTGGTTACCCGATGTTGTTTCCTTCTCCTTTTAATTGCAGATAGCGCTTGGCTTCTTTACAATAGCGCCATACTCATTCTTGCAACTCTACTTTTTCTCATCAGTGGGGGCAAAAATAGCACTTTCAAGAAAATGCTCACAAAAGCAGCTCTCAACATGCGGCGTTCCGTCGTCTGTGGCCTTGCTCTTTTCATTGG
>JAAKFC010000156.1 GCA_011065225.1 Chlamydiota bacterium | reverse complement strand
GATGCCCACAGTGCGGGAAGCAAGCATATATGCCGCTTTTCTTGGCATAAGCTGGTATTTCTCTTTTAATGACGAATCGGGAAGGCCTTCCCACAGCTCATAATATGCTAGAAAGTTATAACCAGTTCTTTTGTTCCCAAATGTTTCCTCAAGCCAAGAGCCAAAGGTTTCTTTTTTGTATCTTTTTAGAACTTCCCGCGCTATAGAAGCTCATAGAAGATTCCGAAATGCTATAGACTGCGCCCAATATGAAGATGCTAAAGAAGAGCTGAAGCGCTTAGAAAGCTGGCTTGAGAGGATTAATCCATCAGCTGCAGAGTCACTGCGAGAATGTTTTGAAGAACTTCTGACGGTTCATCGACTGAATATGCCCCCTCTGCTGCGAAAAACACTGCACTCAACAAATCCCATAGAATCGATGTTTTCTCAAGCAAGCCATCGAATAAGAAGAATCAGCCATATGAAAGGAGGAAATATGGCGCAAAGATGGATGGGAACAGCTCTTCTGCATGCAGAAGAAAAATTCAGAACAGTAAAAGGATACTTGTCAATCTCAGAAGTAAGAGGTAAAATCGTGAATTTACAAAAAGAGCTCAAGGCCACGGTGGCCTAAGCACAAACAGGAGCCATGTGAGTTTCAACTAAAAATGGGACATCCTCAGATATCCATCGTTCGGGATATAGAATCCTTGACAACACTCCTTTCCCTTGGTATGGAAAAAAGATAGGAACATTTGGCAATAATCTTGGGGCTTAAAAATCATGAAATCTTTTTCGATGGCTTATAGTGAAAACCCTATTGCCCTAAGAGAGATATGAATGGCCATTTCAAAGGGAATAGATCAAGGGAAAGGCACAAAAAAGAAGGTTGAGGTCACCGAGAAGCAACCTGGAAAAGAGACAGAAGATGAAAAGTAAAGGTGAAGAGTTCGTTTTTTCAGTAAGTAGCGCTAAAAAAGACATGTCTTTTTCGAAGAAGCACTGCCCATTAGTTTTTCAGGTTTGGGTGATGCTCTGTGTGATCGGAGGGCTCCTTTTTCTCTTTTTTCCGTTTATAGGATTTTCTAAATTCTTTGAGAATCCCTTTTCAATAGGCGTGTTTGTTTTGACCAGATGCCTTAGCATTATCGGCTTACTCTTTATTTTAAGAGGCGGGGCTTTAGGATCCTGTGAGGCTTATATTATGAAGAGCAAGGGGGAAAAACCGAGAAAAGAACCGCTGAAAAGAGCAATGTTTAGCATTGCGATTGGATTATTTCTTCTTTTATCTTCTGTTTTTTGGGCGATGATCGAAGTTGACCCGAGCTCTTGGTTGGGTTCATTCCAGATCGCTGGACTAGCAGCGATGTGAATATTGGAAATCCGAAAAGTTGGGTAGTCCTATTGAAAACCCAAACCATTATTTGGTGATTCTCTAATAATTGTTTTTATTGCTGATGCAGGTTTTTTTCTGTTGAATCTAGCTAAACTGTATTTTTGTAATTCATTAAGGCTTGTATTCTTCTATGAATGATAAGAGAGCTAGATGCGCCTACAAAAAATACTATGGCATTCAGTCCAGAAATCGAAAACCCAAAAAGGGACCAGGAAACCTGACTACATGGTTTATTGCTTAAAAGGTGTTGCTCAAAAGCATCTATGTCTTGGATCGAAATTTTTGCAGCACACCGATCTTTGATCAAACCATGCTGGATCCCTACATGATAGAGGGAAAGACAAAAACCTAAAGCAAACGATGTTACCAAGACGAGGAGCATTTTTGATTGAATTTTGGGAGATATGAGGCCTATGGAGCACAAAATAGCACTAACGATGTATGGAAACTTCTGGAGCTTACAAAGAAAACAGGGCTGAAGGCTCCAAATATATTGAACTGAAAATGAAGCAAGCAAAGCTACGATTGATATGAAAAGAACATATGCATAGAATTTTTGTATTCTAGATTTAAGATGTTCTTGTCCCATAGGGGACTAGACTAAATCTCTTCACTTTTTTCTAGAAGAGCTAAATTTCTCCAAGGTGAAGATTTTGTGACTGTAATAATAGCGTTTGTGATTATTTTTGATTTTTTTAGGGAATTTTACCAGTATCTTTAGATAATTCAGCTTCAATCCACATCTCTAAAAAGTTCCTACTCCACCCATTTTCAATTGTCTTTTGTGCATACCAGAGCCGCTTATTTAGCTCATCCAACTTATCAATTAAGACCATGTTATGACTCCAGGTTATGACCCCAGGAAATTTTTGCAGCAGCTTGCTGCAAAATTGCAGGATCAGGATAAGCCTCAGCGAACTGCTTCATATACTAGAAAATGCCTGACTCTAAGTAGACATGTGTGATGGATAGGTTGCTCTCCTTTGTCCTTGCGTTCTGTTACCAGATATTGATATTCTCCTAAAAAGACCTTTGATTTCAGGATGTCATGGTTAAAAAAGAAAAAACCGTAAATAAGACAAAAAGAGCACCTGTTTCCCTAGCTGGATATTCTAAGTTCATTGCCCAACTCAAGGAGAAGATTCGCACATCTCAATTAAAGGCTGCAGTGTCGGTTAATAGGGAGATGATTCTTTTGTACTGGGAGATCGGAAAAGAGATTACCCATAAGCAAAAGCAAGAGGGGTGGGGCACAAAAACGCTTGAAAAGGTGGCCCTCGATTTGCAAAACGAGTTCCCTGGTGTGGAGGGGTTTTCTAGATCTAACCTATTCAGAATGAAAGCCTTCTATTCTTCCTATAAAAAAGTCGCACAGCCTGTGCGACAATTAGAAGATCTGCCCATTTTCTCCATTCCATGGGGTCATAATATAGTCATTTTCCAGCAAGTAAAGACTGAAAAGGAAAGGCTATGGTACGCCAGTATGATTCTTGCGGAAAGCTGGTCTAGAAGCGCTCTAACCCATTCCATCGAGTCTAAACTTTACAAGCGTTATGGAAAAGCTATTACAAATTTCAATGAACAGCTTCCAGATCCTCAATCTCGATTGGCTAAGGAGACGCTTAAAGATCCTTATAACTTTGATTTTCTTGAGCTAGCGGAGGAGCACGTAGAAAAAGATGTTGAAAATGGGCTGCTTAATCACGTAGAGAAATTTATACGAGAACTTGGTCAAGGTTTTGCTCTCGTCGGAAGACAGGTTCCTTTGAAAGTGGGCGATAAGGATTTTTATATCGACTTGCTTTTTTTTCATCTCCGACTTAGATGTTTTGTTGTAGTCGAGTTAAAAGCAGTGGATTTCAAACCAGAATTTGCTGGGAAAATGAACTTTTACCTATCCGCTGTAGATGATCTTTTAAGACACGAAACAGATAACCCCACTATCGGGATTTTGATATGCAAGAAGAAGGACAACTTCATGGCAGAATATGCTCTCAGAGACATCAATAAGCCAATTGGTGTTTCTGAATATCAGACAAAAATAGTTTCTTCATTGCCTAAAAAACTGAAGGAAAATCTTCCTACAATTAAGGAAATTGAATTCGAGCTAAGTTCTGTTGGCAAGAAGAAAAAACTCAAAGAAAAGCTGAAGAAAAAACCACGTTCAAAATGACAAAAGAAGAAAAAATTATAAACCAACTTTTATTCTTGAAGAAATATAATTATCTTAGGCTAAATCTCTTCGCTTTTTTCTAAAAGAGTCAAATCTTCCAAAGGCACTATTGCGGCTGTTACATCACGTGTTTTGATGATGAAGCGTTCTCCATCATAAGCTGCTTTTTCAAGGAGTTTAGCTAGATCATTTTGATTTTTGCTATTGAGATTTACTTTTTTAGGTTTAGGATTTACTAGGTATTTCATAGACACTTTCCCTATTTCTTTACGG
>JAAKFC010000155.1 GCA_011065225.1 Chlamydiota bacterium | reverse complement strand
CATCGTCTAGCCTGGTCTAGGACACCAGATTTTCATTCTGGTAACAGGGGTTCGAATCCCCTTGGGGTCACATTGAGGCTTTAGCTCAGTTGGTAGAGCATCTCACTTTTAATGAGAGGGTCGTTGGTTCGAGCCCAACAAGCCTCAGTTATAATTTTTGGAAGATCCCAGAAATTCACTAATATAGCTTGGGTCTTGGATCGAAAACCAACAATTTGGTTTTCGATGGAGGCGAGAAGTGAGCGACCTCTGTGTCGCGAACCGGCCCAAAGCCCAACAAGCCTCAGTTATAAAACTTGGATCATCCCAAGCATTTACTAGAAAAGATCGGATCTTGGGTCGAAAGCCAACAGTTTGGCTTTCGATGGAGACTCGAAGTAGGAGGGCATTTGTCTTTCTCGCAACCGGCCTTTGGGATCTTTTCGCGGTCTTTCTCGTTATCTGCTTCGGCCATATGATCAACATATGGCCTTCATCAAATACCGAAAAATCCCATCGAAAATCTCCTCAAATTCCGGTTTCGATAAAGAGCAAAAGCCCTCCAAGGGACCTCTGTGTCCCGAACCGGCCAAAGCCCATCAAGCCTCAATGATGGAGATTGGATCTTCTCAGGAGGTTATCTAAGTTAAGTTGATTCAGATTCGCAAGCCAAAAGATTGGCTTGCGATGGAGGCTTGAAGCATTTCGCGATAGAAATCTAGCAAGGCGTCCCCTGCATACTTCATAGGCAGAGCCTCCATGGGTGGCTCTTTAGTTTTATCAGGTTCGGGCATAAAGTTCTCGAACGTGCGGCAGTGAATGCCGCCACCACATGCCAATGATTTTTCGGCCTCTGGATAGCTATTAGGCGATAGGGGCTCCCATATTTCTTTAGAGGTCTCCTTACCAGTGAAATAGACCTCGTCAATGCCATGCTTGTGTAGAAGCTCAACAGCGGCTTTTCGCAGGTAGCGGTCTAGGCTATGAGACGACCCATTTGTTAGACAGTAGACGATACCTTTATTTTGCCCAACAATCGCATTCAAAAAGTTTACAAGTATATGGTGCTTTTTGCCGTAATAGACACCTGGAAAGGGGACGACGTTAAATCCCGCAGCGCTCAGCATCTCGCTAATCTCTCGTGATGACGTTTCTGTGTGTTCCTTGGGGTTTTCAGCTTTGTCTAAATAGAGGGCAAGTTGTTCTTTTTCGGCGGTAGAGAGGGTATATTGTTTTGAGATTTCTCTTAAAACCTGTGTGCATAATGAATTATCCTGAATAAAAATGGTGCCATCTGGCGCTGGCAAGAGAAAATAATCAAGATGATATTCGACTTGAGGTTTGAAAATAGAGCCGAGGACGAGAACAGAACATCCCAGAGTCTTTTCCATCTGCTTTTCTATCTGGACGCAACTTGCGATTGTGAGCTTGGTAATGAATATTCGGTCTTGTGGGAAGGGGAAATTCTCTAGTAGCTTGGCTTTTTCTAGCCTTTCTTGGACAAAGGAGAGGTTTTCAGTGGAAAATAACTTCGATTTTTCTAAGTCCTGCATTTTCTCGAGTAGGGCCTTTTTTGCCTCGCTCGAGGCAAAGGTATAAGCTGAGTTGACGAGAGAGAAGAGGACATTTGAGGGTCCGCACAGACAGTATTTTTTGCCCTTTTGAGTGAGTGCAAAGAAGACGTTCCCTCCTTCGAAGTAAAAGGAAACCTCTTTAGCACCTTTGAGATAATAGAGCTTCTCTGTCAGTCTTTCTGAAGCTACCTCCCCAATCACTGCAGGATTGGGGTCTGCTGTCAGTGCAATAATGAGATCCACGATAGGAGCTCTATAACCGAAGTATTTTGCAGTAGGTAGTATATCTTTTCGATGAAGAGACATCCGCGCCGGTAGCAGAATTTCTTGGTCGTTTAGCCGGATAAATGCATCGCGCATCCACTTCATTGTCATTTTGGTAATGGTAAACCCAAATGTTTCTCCTAGTTCCTCAAGATTTTCAACATAGCAATCATGATTTTTTTCACTCCCAATTAAAATCTTCTTTATTTCCCAGGATGGGTTGGAAGAAGCGTTCAGTCTATGGGGTTTTACTGCTAGAGGTCTAAGTGGAAGATGAATTTTAAATGAATGCGGCGGGTTTTTGATAAAGTATTGTAGATGTCTATTGTTAGAGCTAGGATCTCGAGAGATTTCATTGTTCAATGCTTCAAGAGAGGGGTCTATGTTCTCCAATAAAAGCAGCGCATAGCGCGCTCGTGCACGGGTATTTTGATCGAATACTGCTGTTACGAGCTGCTGAATCATATTTTCCGGAGAATTATTGAAGAAAAAATAGCTTAAAGGCGCAGCATTCTTTGGAAAAACGCGTTTTAGGTTTTGGACGAGGGCATGGATTTTTGCCCAAGTTGAATCTTGCACCTCATGATCTACTATTATGGTCAATCTCTCAGGGTTGAGAACGGTCCAAAAAATATTTTTACAGGTGTGATTGGGTTCTTGATCTGGGGGAGACCTAAAGAAGCGACAAAAAATAAAACTACGAGCTGTATCAGATTTTTTCTCCAAAGCTAACTGCTTAATACTTGATAAATTGACGTCAGTTGTTTGATATTTGGATGCAATACTAGTCATAGTTAATTTAATCTCATAAAATGTTATTTATATAATGTCAATTATATCAAATACAATTTAATTTTCAAGGGTTGTTGCACAACCGCTAGAGAAACCCTTTCTATTCCAAGTAAAATCGGCTGTGTTGCAAAAAGCAAATTTTAGCAAATTTCCCTTCTATCTAAGCCCTTCTCTTATCCCACAGCTTGGATCATTTTGTTCATCATGAGGCATTTCAAGTGTCCTTCAACCCTCTGAGAACTCATTTTTCTTGAGTACAGCCCTCCTCCAAATAATCTTTTCAGCCTGGAGAAGCTCGCCTCTACAAGTGATCTTTGTGAGTATCCCGTCAACTTCCCCCATAGCTGTATTCCTGTTTTATCCAGGCCAAGACCTTTTCTTTCTGAGATGTTTTTATTTCGTTCTTTAAGACTTGGATCCCATTTCGCATTTCTTCTTGGTGGGATCAGGGCTTGAGCTCCTCGCCTTTTGATCGCATCCCTACACTTTTTTGTATCGTAACCCCCATCTGCTAAATAGGTCTTTGCTGATCTAGGGCAGTTGTTGATGAGTTTTGGTCCGATTTTGCAGTCAGAGGTTGTTCCATCTGTCATTTCAAGCTGCATGATTTCCTGGGTTTTTGCATCTACTGCTAGATGGATTTTGATCCACTTTCGCTTTTTGGTTTTGCCGTGTATTTTTACCTTCCACTCGCCTTCCCCAAAGATTTTTACCCCACTTGCATCGAGCATGATCACCTGTGGTCTTCTCTTGCTCAGTTTTGGCAACAGTGCTTCGAGCTCTACAGCTCTTTTGCAGATCACGGAGTAGCTTGGGATCTGGATATCCTCTTCAAGCATAGGGAGTAGATCTTTAGCGAACCCCTCGAGAGCTCTATAGGATAGGCGGTACTGAATCTTAAGAATAAGAAGCAGCTGGATCAACGGGTGTGAAAATGTTCTGGGACGACCACGTTTACGTTTGCGAGGGTGCTTGGTTTTCAACGACTGGTGGTCGATATAAAAAGTCACCCTTCCCCTATTTACTAGATTTTTGTTATACTCTTTCCAGGTGCGTTTACGCATTAGAAGCTCCTTAGGTTGTGTCGATTACACCAAAGGAGCTTCGCTCTTTTAAAACATTTTTATCAAGTTTTCTCTAGGAGTTTTTGCAACACAGTCCAATGAAACCGATGTTTATACGATTATCGTGGTCAATTCTTTCAATCAGACAAGTGCACCAGTAAATATTTCTCTGCGGTGAAGTGGTATAAGAGACTGTTGCCAAATTAAAACAACGGATCT
>JAAKFC010000154.1 GCA_011065225.1 Chlamydiota bacterium | reverse complement strand
CATTTCGAATCATGAAAGAGGTAGGCATCATACAAATCCAGACCTTGGTCGGCAAAACTACAAGCAAGATCACACACAAACTCTCTCTCGGGGCGAATCGGACCGATGGGCTCGATATCCACCGGCGTAGTGTAAGTGCAAGGATCATCCACTTTGGGAATGATTCCCTTCGTCGATCCAAGGGGAAAGCGAATGGATGCAGACCCTCCTAACTTTTCTCCACGCACCGAGTTGATATTGAGTTGAAGCGTATCGCCCAAAATTAGGCTAAGCCCCCCATTTACGCGAGAAGAAATACTTCGCCCTTTGAAATGCTCACTCTTGTGTCTTTTGTAGTCATTGGCATCGTATTCCACAATGACCGAAAGGTCTTTAAGAACAGGAAATCCTGAGCACCGAAAAGGAGTCCAAGTCGCCCCACCAAAAACACCTTTTATGCGCCCCCACCCATATCCAAGCGAGAGTTCAAAGTTGAGCTTTTGCCACGATTGCGTCGCAACGAAATATTGTGAACTAAAACGCTTTGTTCCAATAAAATCATCAAGTCCATAAGCAAAAGATGGCAACGTAGGAAAGCCATCTTCTGGAACCATGATTCCAAATTTGACATTGCCAATCCGATCAGCATCATCGCCAAAGCCTTCCCTTCCAAAATTCGTCTCCTCCACACCGCGGAAAACGCGGTAATTGGCCGACAGCTCAATCCGACTAAAAACAGCAAAGTTCGCCCCAAAAACCCAATAGGGAGGGACAGAGGAAGCCCCAAAAGCTAAATCCCCTGATTTTGGAAAGCGGGCAGAGGGCATATTCAAATAACCAACAACAAAAGAAGAATTATAAAAAAAAGGAAGTTCATCTTGAATGTTGCAATTGATTTCCTCAACAAGGGCCAAATCTTGAAAAAGACAATGGCTATCCTCTGCAAAGCAATACATGCCAAGGATGAGAGACCCTAGTAAGAAAATATTCATTCACAACCACGAGATATAGAAGCCCAAAGTAAAAGGATTTTTTCTTTTTTGCAATCGCACCAAGTATTTGAAAATAATTGACCTCAGAGTTATACTCCATTGGTACATGGGAGACGTGGATTCACATGAGCACAATTCAGGAGCATTCTAGTCAGATGGGATATTTAGTCGATTTTGAGAAAGCGATAGAAAATCATGATGCACCAGCCATATTGCGTCTATGGGAAGAGTACTCCTCTTCCGATGAAGTAGATGGAGAGGATTTTCGTGCAATTCTCGAAGCTATAAAAAAATCTGAATTGCATGATTATATCGGTCGTCATGTCGAAAGGGTCCTTCCCTTATGGGAAAAAATAGAAAAAGGTCCACTAGCAGATGAGATTCTTCGTCTCATTGTTGATCTAGAAGTCACCAATAATCCCACTTTGCGTCAGATCACATTGAATCATCTAAAAGAAAAGTTTGGCGACGAAAAAATTTTTCAAGAAAAAATGCGCCTCATCGGTCTTCGTGGGGGAAAAGAAGACTTTAAAGGAGCGATTAGCCACTACCTTCTCCTCAATCACATGAAAAAAGGCAATTTTGTTTTCCATACAGCTGGCTGGGGTGTTGGGGAAATTCTGGATGTTTCTATGCTGCGAGAACAGCTCAGCATGGAATTCGATTATGTTCCTGGCCGCAAAGAGATATCATTTAAAATCGCCTTTACAACACTCGTTCCAATTCCTGAAGAGCATTTTTTGGCACAGCGCTTTGGCAATCCCGATGTTCTAGAGGAAAAAGCCAAGAAAAACCCAGTCGAAGTAATCCAGCTCCTTCTCAAAGATCTTGGCTCTAAAACTGCCCTTGAGATCAAAGATGAGCTTTGTGAACTCGTCATCCCAGAAAAAGAATGGAACCGTTGGTGGCAATCTACACGAAATAAAATCAAGAAAGATACCCACATTGAATCTCCTGCCGATCTCAAACTCCCTTTTCGCCTATTGAAAGAAGAAGTCTCTCATGAACAGCGTTTGCAAAAAGCTCTCGAGACTAAGCCTGATGCAGATACACTCATACACATGATTTACAGCTTTCTGAAAGATTTTTCCGATACTCTCAAAAATAAAAGCTTCAAAGAATCTCTAGTTGAGAAGCTAAAAGAACTCCTCTCATTCCAAGAAATTACAGTTAGCCAAGAACTACAAGTGCACTTCTTTTTACAAGATTTGAGTGGTGAAAAAGACTATCCCCCCATTGCCGAGCTTTTGAAAAAAGCAGAATCGCTTGAAAAAATCCTTTCCGAAATTTCCATCCAATCGTTCAAAAAACGGACACTCATGGCCATTCGAAAAGTACGAGAAGATTGGCAAGACCTCTTTTTAAAGCTCCTCCTTGTTGTCGAACATAGCTCACTTCGCGATTACATTATCGGAGAGCTCATTCCGTCAGATGCAAAGGAAAAGCTGACGAAAAAACTCGAAGAACTCTGCTTGTATCCCTACCAATATCCTGAACTTGTAATCTGGTACTTTCAAAAAGTGATTGCCGACCCTTCTCTTCCCTTGAGTGACGAGGAAGGAAAATCTCTTTTTTTTGAAGCCTTTCTCATTCTCTTGAGCAATTTAGAGCAAAAAGGGGAAAGACGCGACCTCATCAAAAAAATACATGGTATTTTATCAGCTGGCCGCTATGCCATTGTCCGCAAAATCATGAAATTCGCCAGCCTGGCAAGTGTCCAAGAATTCTTACTTCTCGTGACAAAATGCCATTCCCTATCTGACCACGATATTAAAATCTTCCATTCACTCGCAGAAGTTGTCTATCCATCACTTGCGAAAAAACGCGAAGAGCCCATTGAAGAAGAAGTGATCTGGACAACACAAGAGGGCTATCTCTCACTGCAAAAACGGCTCGAACAAATCGGCACCATAGAAACTGTAGAAAATGCCAAAGAAATTGAAGTTGCTAGAGCACATGGAGATTTAAGAGAAAACGCCGAATTCAAAGCTGCTCTCGAAAAAAGAGATCGCCTGCAGACCGAACTCAAATTCCTCTCTGATCAGCTCAATAAATCACGCATCTTAATCAAAGAAGAAATCGACACGAACGAAGTCAGTATAGGAACCATTGCCGACTGGGAGAGCGAAGACGGAGGAAACATTTCCTATACACTCCTTGGCCCTTGGGATGCAGACCCTGATAAGTACATCCTCTCCTTCCAATCGAAGCTTGCAAATTCCATGCTAGGATTGAAAATTGGCGACACCATCGAGATACAAAACAAAAAACACACCCTAAAAGACATCCGGTCAGCCATATAGGATTTTACAGCTTTACACTTAGACGGAGAAAGTGGTATTTTTTTGTATACACATCGGGGATGAAGAATTGGGAATTTGACAAGGAGGCTTCTCAAATTTTTTGGATGCGACGAGTTTGCAGCATTCATGTGCAGACGAAAAATTTGAAAGATAGCCGACACAATCAAAAACCAATTCTTCACCTCCGATGTGTATAGGTCAACCGCAAAGGTCTTTTTATGAAACTCATCATTGCAAGTAAAAACGTTCATAAGATTCGAGAAATTCGAGCCATGCTCAAAGGCCATTCCAAATGGGACCTTTTTTCTCTGATTGATTTCCCCAAGTATCAGCCCCCTGGCGAAACAAACGCCACCTTTGAAGAAAATGCTCGTTTGAAAGCCATTCATGCCGCAAAAGCTCTGCAAGCATGGGTCATTGCAGATGATTCGGGCCTTGTCATTCCAGCCCTTGGTGGCGCACCCGGAATCCATTCAGCTCGCTATGCAGGTGAAGGTGCCACAAATAAAGAAAATCGCAAAAAACTGCTTGCTGCGATGGAAGATCTCAAAGAAGAAGATCGCGATGGCTATTATGAATGCTGCATAGCAATCGCTTCACCCGAAGGGCTAGAAAAAAGCGTGTGTGCCCGCTGTGAGGGGACCATCATAGAA
>JAAKFC010000153.1 GCA_011065225.1 Chlamydiota bacterium | reverse complement strand
GTAAGAATGATGTCTTTTTTATGTATCTTGAAAAAAAGTGATTCCTGGTTACTGCTTTCTCACTAATATTCCCGGTTCTCCATCATTCTTGCCCAAAAGGTCTCGCAATGACCCATCTTTTTGGCTAACATTCCTTGGCAAACCGAGTGGTTTGCCTGCGTCTTGTTAGCAAAAATCTGAACCCCTGCAGGGGCTTTTTGCTGTGTGAAAATTCACGATGGAGGCGTTAGAGAATCGAACTCTCGTTCTGTAGGTTTTCGATTTGAAGCTGTGAGCTAAGGAACCAGCCTTGCCGCAACTTTTTGCTAGCCCCTAGGGGAAAAATCACACTCTTAAAGAATTCGTAATAGGGCCTATCAACGATTCTCCTATTGCAGCACGCTCAATATCATTTGTATCTGTATAATCTTCTGTAATAAAGCCAAAGGGAAAAGCGTCTTTTTGGAGCATATCTTCAAAAGAGTCAAAAAATCTAATAGGTCCAAAACCGTTTTTAGAGATGTATTTTCCGTCTTCTAAGTGCACGAAATAGTGAACAGCACCCCAAAAACCTAATTCCTCACGAACCCAAGGAGCTCTCGGCTGGCAAATTTCATAGACCGTATACGGTCTATGCCCTTTTTTTAAATCCACTTGATAAATCTTATTAACCTCATTTTTTTCATCAAATCTACCAATTTTCCCTGCCATTAGGTAATGAGCTAGACCTTCACAATCTAGTTCAGCTTTTGGGTAAGCTTTTGGCCATTCTGATGTGTTTTTGTTGTATCTGCTGTAAAATAGCTGTCTCAGTTGTTCAATTTCTTGTTTAGAAAAGAGATCGGTATTTCTTGTAGATGAAGAGTAATCCACAGAAGACCCCGTCGGGGGAGCGGTAAAGTTGAATGTGCAATTAAAATCCATAAATAATCCTTTTAATGGTATTGTAGCACAATTTGATATATAAATAAATATTATTTGTTATTAGGTGCGTCAATTCTAAGTCAGTGATATTCAACTATTTTTGGATGCACTTCTTTAAAACCACTGCTGGGTTTTGTCTTTCCCCAGAGGCCCTCGGCCCATTCATTGCTGCGCAAGAGCGGATCTTTTTCCCAAAAAATCTCCCTTCGTCCTCCACAAGCTCTATTGAGCTTGCTCCTGACTCCAGGAAGCTTTCTGAGAAAAAATCTCTAGTTCCTGTCCTTTATCGAATGGTGAATAAGGCGGTGCAATTGTCCTATGAGATAAAAAGGTAATGAAAGTAGAGTGTATGTAACAGTTGACCCTGATGAGTCTTTAACCTGTACTGAACCAATACTAGGATAATCTGAATTAATCCGGACGGCGATTTTCTTTCCCTTTTCTTTCATAAATTGATGGAGTGATTTGAGGCTACCACTGCTGCCTGCTTTTACTTCGATTGGGATCACTTGATTTTCATGTTGCAACGCATAATCTATCTCAGCATTGGCTCCTTTTTCAGCTCGCTGCCAGTAGTATAAAGATGGTGAAACGAAAGGAGGGAAAAGATTTCTAAGTTGCTGTCCTACCATTTGTTCGGCCATCCCTCCGCTGTTTATCATGATTAGTTCAGTGACTGATTGTAATTGCTGCATTGTAAGTCCAAGAGATGCACTACACAAACCACAATCCAACATCAGTACCTTTTTATATTTTTCATTAACTTCTGCACCCAGGGGCAATCCATTTGCAGCAGTTGAAAGAACTTGGTGGCAAACCCTGGCCTTGGCTAATAAATCAAGTCCTTGCTTAAGAGAAGCTGCAGGTACTTGAGAATTCACCCTACTATAAACGAATTTATTTCCAAGTTGTCTGGGCACAGCAGACATGACTTCTTCAAGGCGATCAATTAAAAGTCGTCCGCGATATTTAGCAAAATCATCTCTATAAGTTGCAAGCAAGTCAAAGTGAACTTGGCTTACCTTCTCTAGGACATGGTTGTTGATCCAAGTAGAAACAGCTGCAGGCATGCCACCAATCAACATGTATTCTCTAACAGCCTTCATTAATTGTGTGTGTATTGCATTTGGAATATCGACATTCCAATTATATCTTTCTATATATTCTTTAAGACTTTGTTGCCCAATTGCATCTAAAAACTCTTCGAATGAAAGGGGCTCTAAATACATATAGTTTATTCGACCAACAGGCATGCTGAATTCATGTTTAGCAAGAGCGAATTCTAGTAAAGAACCAGCAGCGACTACTGGAAGCTCAGGGGTATCTTCAGCAAACCAGCGTAATTTTCCTAGGAGTTTGGGAGCAGCTTGGATTTCGTCAAGAAATAATAGACTCGTGGATGGTTCTATCTTGCTTTTTGTAAAAGCTCTTAAATTAAGCAAGATTTCATCGGGGTCATTCGAAGTGAATAAGGACTCTAATTCAGGCCGTTTCTCAAAGTTAAGTTCGATGAGTTCAAGTCCTTGAAAGTGGGCAAAATCGCGTATTAGCCAAGTTTTGCCGACTTGGCGAGCCCCTCGAATTACAAGAGGTTTTCTCGGTGTTGAGTTTAGCCAATCAAAAAGGAATGCGCTACGGGATCGTTTCATCCTATTTCTCTAGTTGTGTCTAAATCCTTATTATAGCTTGGAATTTGATTTATGTCAAGAAAAGACGGGGCTATTTTGTTGGGCTGCTATATAAAAGAAAGGGATGTTTTAGCGAGTTGTTGTATAAAAGATGGGGGTGTTAACTTGAATTAATGAAGCATTCTCTTGAATATAAATAGCTTATAATTTTAAATCCTAACTCAGTGTCCTGAGATCCTCGGGCCTCTCGCCAACTTCTTGAAGTTGGCTAAGTGTTCTTGAGCTCGGTCTCTAACGCCTCCAATAGGGCTGGTCTTTCGACCAGCCCTATTGGAGGCGTTAGAGACACGTTCAGAACTTTTGATTGGGAAAACCTCAAAATTCATTATAATCTGGATCCTTGAAATCATCAAAAACTCGGACTTGATGTAGAGATGAAGAGAATCGAATTCTCGTTCCTGAGGCTCTCATTTTTTTGAGGTTTATTGACTTTAATCGAAAAAATGTTTTATTAAGGAGTGTAGCGAATCATTGAAAGTCTTTTGGAGAAATATATGAAGAAGCTAAAACTGTTGTCTACGGCCCTATTATTGTCTGTAGTTTCATTATTTGGAGAACGTACACAGGACAATAACACTAGCAGAACAGATAGCTGTGCTCAGTGTAATACTTGTTGCTCTACTCCCTGTTGTTGTAAGCCATGTGATTTTGTGCCACCAGGTCCCCCAGATACTTGTGCTTACAACGCACCAGTATTTTTTGATATTGAATGTGGATGGGATTTTTTCTTAACCGCAAGTTTTGTATATGCACAAGCTAAAACTGATTTTGATACATATGTTGCTATAGGAGAAGATTTTCTTTTGCCTACAGATGTAACATCAAGTTTTGAAGTTACATTTACAGAGAACTTTCCAACATTTAGTTTTGATTATGAGCCAGCTTTCAAAGTTGGTTTGGGATTCGCATTTGGATGTGATAATTGGTTTTTTTACGGAGAGTATTTCCGTTATCATGCTGACGTAGGATCAGGAAAATTCACTTTTGTTCCTCTAGAAAGAAGCGATGTAGCTGCAGGTGTAGTGTTTCTTCAATCAGGAGAAGAGCTAGTAGACTCTACGTTAACAGGGATGAATTTTACTTCTAAATGGAGATTAGAGCTTGATATGGCAGATTTTAGCTTAAATCGCTCTTGTTATGTTGGAAGATGTCTTACAGTCAATACACAGATTGGTTTAAGAGCTTGTTGGATAGATCAAACATATCAACTTAATGCACAAGGGACTGAAGTTGTTGATCCCAATTTAGTGGATGTTACTGTTAATGAAACAGCAAAATATTGCTCCTGGGGAGTTGGACCAAGAGTTGGTGTAGATACAAACTGGAATCCTTGTGGTCAATTTAGAGTAGAAG
>JAAKFC010000152.1 GCA_011065225.1 Chlamydiota bacterium | reverse complement strand
TTTGACGCAAGTGCTCCATCGAGTCATCAAGCTCCAAGAAGATGCGAGCATTGGCATTGTCTTCACCAGCCTCTTTGCCCTCGGAATCCTTCTCGTCACACTCTATACTCGCAATGCTCATATTGGGCTTGAAGTAGTCATGGGCAATGCTGATGCGCTCCATTTCGATGATCTCAAAGTCGCCGCGGGTGTTGCTGGGGCAAATGCTCTGATCGTGGCGCTCTTTTTCAAAGAATGGAAGCTGATCTGTTTTGATGAGGGACTTGCAGCGAGTCTTGGTTTTCGCCCTTCACTTTTTAACTATCTCCTTATGCTACTGACAAGTGCGACAGCGATCAGTGCCTTTCGGGCGGTCGGGGTTTTTCTCTTCTTGGCCTTTCTCGTAGGGCCTCCACTGATTGCGCGCCTTATAACTTCCGATTTGCGGAAACTCCTTCTTTTGTCCTGTACAATCGGCGTTCTCAGCGCTCTATTGGCTGTGGCGTGTGCCCGCCACCTACTGACAGCATATAATCTGCCCCTTTCCACTGCAGGACTAGTAGTTGTGTTCATAGGGGTGTTTTTTTGTTTCTCCCTTCTATTCCGATCTATTAAATTAAAATCTCTGAAAAGTTTTAAAAAATAAAAAAATAAAAAACAAAATAGGGAACCTCCATAGGTTTTTTTGCGCGGCAAATTTCAGTTTGCCGTGTCCGAAATAAAAGCGGAAGCGAGACCTCCTCTTCCGTTTTTCTTCGAAAAACGAAAGCTCCGGGACGCCTCGGTGCCCTGTCGGGCACTCTCGGACATCTCCCATTGGAAGCCCTCCACCGGGAGACCCTCCAAGGTCAATGTCCTCCTCTTCCGATATGTGGGACGATCTGACACTGCGAGGAGCTTATCAAACGACTCACGCAGTGTTATGATCGGCTTTTTGTCCTTCATTTCCAAGTTCGAAAACACGAAATTTAGGATTTGCCGTTTTTCCTCTACTTTCGAACTTTCGTAGATTTCCCTAGCACTCTTGGTCAGATCGAGCACCGTTTTGACCCTAATCAAGCTCGCCTTATTGGCGTCGAGATGCTGGTCCATCACCGCTGCTGACGCTTCTTATACTCATCGAGCTTTTATCCGTAGATGTCGGCGTAGATTTTGCCATCAAGATGAGCATCGACAAGACGGGAGAGTCGTTGCTGTACCTGATCTAGCTCTTTTCAGAGGCTTTCCTGTGTCTGCTTGTGAAACTCTTGCTCGACTTGGAATGATTTCTTCAAGTAGCCGACTATTTCTCAATCAGATCATCAGTCAGCTGGATACGCTCTAGGTAGTCGAGCATCCGAAGATGGGCTCCTGAGAAGGGAGGCCGGGCACAATAGAGTAGGAACCGCTCTCGCGAACAGCCGTCGCTAACCCCTGAATAAAAGAGACAGGGGGATGTGCTCCTGGCTCATATTCCTAGGCAAAATCATTCCATGTACGATTCAAATTCAAAGGTCAGATAGATAATACCCATATATTAAAAATTCTTTGTCTATGTGTTTTTTTGGGGGTAATCTACCTTCATTTTCACTAGAGCAGCTCTATTCTGATAACATTCCAATTTTAATTTGTAGTGCCGGTCGGAATGGATGTCCTAAAATATCGAATTAATCGATGAATTCTATGATTAAATTCGATTTGTCTAGCGCTGAAATTTAACATATAATCACAGGTAAATTGCTGCATGGTCTGTTGAGCTTGACCACTCCAGAATATGGGAGATTTTACGTGGACTGTGAGCTTTCAAGGACTATGGATGGAAAACACAAAGATATAATCGGTGACGTAACGTGAACGATGCACTCCATCCATCCTACTAGACAACCTTTTATAAAATCACCGAAAGGCCAGATATGTCTCATAAAAATAAAAGTAAGAAAAAAATTCGTCGCGATATTGCACGGAAATTAAAACTACGTGGGAAATGCAAGAAGAAAAATCTGAGTGATAGTAAAGGATTGTTTAATCAAACCCCTTTCCCAACTGAAGCCAATATAATATCGATTAGCAGGCATCAACAAACTATGAAGATCAATGAATACTGCAGCAAGACGCCGTCCTCAAAAAAAGATTGGTGTAATATGATAGAAGCGTGCGAACTACAACTCCGAGAAAATGGCCCCAACTGTCCCCTATATAACAATCTCGGTCTAGCGAGACTTAATCTTGGGGAGCATGACAAAGCTGAAGTAGCTCTTCTGAAAGCAATTCAATTTAAAGAAGCAGATTCGATTACTTTTTTCAACCTCGGATTGGTGTATAAAGCACAAAAACGATTGAGCTTAGCGCGTGACACCTATCAACACGCTATTAAGCTGGACCCTAACAACTTCAAATGTTTAATAAATCTAAGCAATCTGCTCTTGGATCTCCGAGATTACGACGGGGCTCTCAATACATACCGTCGAGCTCACAAGATTCAACCAAATCATCCGAACACAAACTTCATGTTGGCAGCGCTCGAGGGTCGCTATGTTTCCCAAGCACCACAACAATTTGTTCGTGATCTGTTTGATCAATATGCGGCAACGTTTGAACAACATTTGCAAGATGACCTGAATTATGAGGTGCCATCGGTTATCCGCCACATGATGGACCGTTATCTAACTAATGGAAGTGTTGAATCGCTACTAGATCTCGGTTGTGGGACGGGGCTGGTAGGCTGTGCATTTGCAGACCATCATATCAAGCTTGTTGTTGGGGTTGACCTCTCTCCCAAGATGCTCGAACAGGCTCGCATTAAGGACTGCTACAGCGAACTCCATACGGGAGATCTCTTGCATTTCCTCCAACAAACGAAACTTCGCTTCGACTTTTTCGTTGCAGCCGACGTCTTTATCTATATCGGCGACCTTAAGCCAGTACTCACTGGAATGCGGCGTTGTGCAAAAGCAGGGGCAATAGTAGCTTTCTCATTCGAGTGTAGCTCTGCCAAAGAAATTCAATTGAGACACACAGGTCGCTTCGCACACAACTACAAGTATGTTTGCCAGGTAGCGACAGAAACTGGGTGGCAGTTACTCGACCAGGAACAGCTTGTTCTGAGGAATCAGCGGGGCATTGTTGATGGCAGCATAGTTGTGCTGCGTTTACGTCCGCCACAATAAATAGCACGTTGCCAACAACTAAAGGTACCAAGACAGCAACAACAAAACGAATCCAATAATTCCCCAAGCAAAAGGAATCGAAGCTCATGGCGCGGATGTAGGTTCTTAAAGAACATCTTGAAATGGGCTACAAGTCCATATATGTTTATTTCTCATCATTACTGAATTTTGAGTGAATCATTAGACTCTTAATGAACTCTTTGACATAGATGCTATCGTTAATTTCATTGTAGGTAGCCCATATTGGCGATTTCAACTCTTTTATTTCTCCTAGTAAAGTGAGTTGCCTTAATTTTTTGTATTCCTTAAAAGACGTTTCGGGCAAAATTGAAAAACAGAGATTGTTTCCTGTTACGATTTTTAAAAAATTGATATCATCAGCTTCTCCAACGATCTTAGGTTTAAGTTTGTTTTTTTCAAAAAAGACGTCGATAACTTCTCGATGAGGACTTTCATCCGTATAGTGAAAAAAAGCTAAGCCATCCAATGATTTTGGAAAATTATTGGCTGCAAAAGCAAAGCGGGATCCACCTACAGCAAAAAATCGCGAATCCCCAATTTTTATGCTTTTAAGCCCTTTCTGATTGGAAGGTAACATACTGTTTGACACAACCAAGTCGATATTGCCGATGTCCAGCTCCTGAATGAGATGTTTGAGCTCAGCTTCCTTGAGTTTTACTTTAAATACATTTAATTCAAAGATCGGGAGGAAAAGATCGTAGGTAAAAGCTTTGGATAAGTATGGAACGATGCCAATTGAAATTGGCAATCTATTCTCCTCTGTTTTTACTTGGCTAATAGTTCTCTGGAACTCGTTTCCCAACGAAAAAATTCGGTTCGCATAACTTAACG
>JAAKFC010000151.1 GCA_011065225.1 Chlamydiota bacterium | reverse complement strand
TCTCGTACGATGCCAAAGTGCCCATTTTTTGATGCTTCCATCAGAGGAGTATTTCCTGAAGTTGGATCCACGATCTCCAGGTCACCACCTTTAGCAATATATCTCTGGATGCCTTTGTGATTGCCATGTATTGCCATTTGCAAGACATTGGCATCACTTAAGTTTTGCACACTTCGGCTTTGCCACTCTTTTCGAGCAGTGTTCGCAACATAAAGAAGTCCAGCAATGACTAAAAGAGCACCTCTCTGAGAGGTGGGAAGTGCACAAGTTTCCGGTGAAAAATAAGAAGTCGCATCACACGCGCTCTTTCCAAGGGCCAATATCCCACTCATAGATACTCCTCTTAGGTATAATTATGATTATGACGCCAAATCTTAACAAGACCTTAAGATTAAAGACAAGTGTTAATTGACTGCTTCGTCGGGATTGGTCAGATCTTCGGGAAGCTTGCAGACGTCTTCTTGCCGTTCTGTTACATGCACATAATCTTCGAATGAATTGATGATGTGCGGACGGACAAAAATGAGAATGTTGCGCTTTTCTGTCATCCGTTTATTTTTGGAAAAGGCTGCGCCGAGAACAGGAAGTCCGCCAAGGCAGGGAATGCCTGCTCTTTGATAGGATTTCGCGTTGCGTGCCATGCCACTTAAGATAAGGAAATGATTATCAGGTACGTGCGCAAGAGTGGACATGTTGGCTTTCGTGGTGCGGATCCCTTCTACTTCTGTTGTCGAGGTCATGGGGTCTTCGACGACTTCAGTGATTTCTTGATCGATGTCAAGGGTGATCACATCGTCTTCACCAAGCATAGGTGTGATGCTCAGCGCAACGCCGATATCGCGATATTCAATATTGGCGGTGGTCTGTTGGCTGGCGCCAACAGTCTGCACGACGGAACCGGTGAATGGAATGTTATCACCGACGAAAATCTTGGAGTTTTTGTTGTCCTGGGTGATGATTTTTTGGTTGAGGACAATGGTAGTATCACCATCGGCTTCGAGGGCAGAAACAAGAGAGCCAAGGGTGAGAAAGGTTTTTCCCTTGTGGAGGATGATGTCGCCAATGATGCCAAGATCAAAGCCACGCCCCAAGGGAATTTGGTCAAGGCCTAAAATCCCACCACCTGCATTGGCATCTTGTGCTACTTTCGCAAAGTTATTGCCTTTCGCGGGGAAGCTACCCGCTCCAAAGGCAATTTTGTCTTTGAATTTGCCACCGCCAATCCATTGCAAGCCAAATTCCGTTGTTTTTTTCATGTCCGTCTCAAGAACGACTATTTCGATGAAGACTTGGCGCCTGGGCACATCAAGGGTTTTGATCAGCTTATCGAGTGAGACGACCGTTTCCTTATCGCCAGTAAAAAAGAGAGAATTGGTCACTTTGATCCATTGAATTGTTTGAATCGCCTCGATGAGCTTGGCTGGTTTGTCACGACGCGAGCCCATATCAGATGCAATCTTTTTCAGTGCTCCTTCGATATCATCACCTTGATGATAGCAGAGCTTATAAGTGGCAAACTCGAGATCGGAATTTGGTATTATGGAAATATCTCCAGCAATGAGTTTGTCCATGTCGAGCTTGGGCTGTTTTTGCAGGTGCACCCCACTTTTGATCTCTTCCTCGCTATAGCGATGAATAGCATAGTAATTCCCTTCTTCAGAGACGGCAAAGCCATGCATGCGTAGCATTTGCACGAGAGCTTGCACCACTTCATCCGACGCCATCGACTTGCCAGAAGATAGGGTCACATTGAAACCGAGCTCACGATGATCAAAAATGAAATTCACCTCGGAAATTTTGCTCACAAAACGGATAAATTCGATGACGGGTACGTCGCTAAAATTGATGTCATGGGTCTCTTTTTCACTTTGCGCTACTGCAATCGAAGAAAGCAACAGGACAAGTGCTAGGATGATTCGTTTCATTTTGTCACACATTTCAGGGCTCGACACGAACATGTTATTCGAGAGCTTTATTTTTGGGAAGAAAAAATATTGTAATTGCAATTAATTCTGCATCTGGAAATAATTTTTGGAGAGTGGAGATATTAGAGACCTTCTCTGAATTAACTTTTAGCAAGCCTGAAGGAAGATTTGGAGAGATTTTTTATTTTTTGAGCGAGGACAATGTTCAATGAACATGGCTGAGCAAAAAAAATGAAAAAGGTCCCAAAGATTTCCAGGAGTGCAAAATTTAATTCAGAGCAAGGTCTCTTATGCCCAATGCAGTAACAATAGATAATTATGATGTAGAAATCCATGAGCGGTATGCGACTGATCAAGCTGGATTCGATGAGAAAATTTTGTTGGATACTAGCGAGATTTCTTCTCACTTTTCCATTGCGGCAGATGAATCGCGATTGCTTTTAAAATGGGAAGAGCTCTTTGAAACGCATTTGCATCGTCATCCTTTTGCCTGGTTCTCTCCGCCCCCATTTTATACAATGATGCGCAACCGTTTTTTCACACATGTGATTTCACCCGATTTTGATTGGATCAAAAAAGAGGCAGAAGAAGGCGAAGAGCGCAAAGAAGAGAATCAGCAGGCCGAAAAGTACAAAAAAAAGATTCGGTCTAAGCAGACAAAGAAAATGCCTGCAGCTATTTTTGAAAAAGATCGCAGTGCTCTTCTCAATTTGATCGATTCGATCCAAACACTCAATGGATTTTTAAGAGAGGTCAATGCCCGAAAATTGCAGTACCAAAAAGGTTAGGATTTCTCTTGTTGGGAAAGAAGGTAAGATGGGACAAATGGTCTGTAGTCTTGCTGAGAAAGACCCTTGCGTCGAGGTAATCGAGGATGGAGATGTGGTGATCGACTTTTCCAGTCCGGAAGGGACCAAAAAAGCAATTGCCCTGGGGAAGCCTTTAGTTTGTGGAACCACGGGATTGTCTGAGGAAATCATCCAGCAATTGCATACTCTTTCTGAAAAAGTGCCCGTGCTTTATTCACCCAATTTTAGTTTAGGAATGGACCTTTGCTTTCAGATGATGGAGTTTTTGAATAAAAAGCTTGGCAGTGCGGCTAAGATTGCCATTGAAGAAACGCATCACACCCAGAAAGTAGATTCCCCTAGTGGAACGGCAAAAAGAATGGCCGAGCTTTTGGGGGTGGAGAATGTGACAGTACGCCGAGAAAACGATGTAGTGGGAATCCATCAAGTTGATTTTTTGCTTAGCTCTGAAAAAATCTCTTTAAGGCATGTTGCCCTCTCGCGAGCGGCTTTTGCAGAAGGGGCAATCTCTGCTGCAAAATTTCTTTATAATAAGCCGCCCAAATTTTATTCATTACGTGACATTTTTGTTTGTAAATAAGGGGATATTTCTTGCATAATGATTAGAAGAATGTACGAGATTGACGTTGGCAACTTTACCATAGGTAAGAAAAGGCCTCTCGCTCTCATCTGCGGTCCCTGTGTGATCGAGAGCGAGGATCAAGCTCTTTTTTCAGCGCAATTTCTCAAAAAACTCTGTGACAAACTCTCTATTCCTCTCATTTATAAATCTAGTTATGACAAGGCGAATCGATCGTCTGTCCACTCTTTCAGAGGCCCTGGCATTGACCAGGGCCTTTTTATTTTAGAGCGGGTGAAAAAAGAATTTCACATCCCGATTGTCACTGATGTCCACACACCCCATGAAGCATTGGCGGCCTCTCAAGTTTGCGATGTGCTGCAGATTCCAGCCTTTCTCTGCCGGCAAACGGATCTTATTGTCGCTGCTGGTCATACGGGCAAGGTGGTCAAAGTGAAGAAGGGGCAGTTCATGGCACCTTGGGATATGCAAAATGTGGTAGAAAAAATTGCATCCACTGGCAACAAAAAAATTCTCTTAACGGATCGAGGCACCTGTTTTGGCTACAACAATTTGGTAAGCGATATGCGCTCCATCCCCATCATGCAGGGATTGGGGTATCCGGTCTGTTATGACGCAACGCACTCGGTTCAGCTGCCAGGAGGGAAAGGAACATCTTCGGGTGGACA
>JAAKFC010000150.1 GCA_011065225.1 Chlamydiota bacterium | reverse complement strand
CCTCCAATCTGAGCATGAGCGCTATCTTGCAGAAGAATATTGCAAAAAACCTGTCTTTTTAAAAGACTATCCCGAAAAAATCAAAGCCTTCTACATGAGGAGCAACGAAGATGGAAAAACGGTTGCAGCTATAGACCTTCTCGTCCCTAAGATCGGAGAGCTCCTCGGTGGCAGCCAACGGGAAGAGCGACTTGATATGCTTGAGAAGAAAATTCTCGCCTTCGGCCTAAGCCCTGATGATTATTGGTGGTATTTACAACTCAGAAAATATGGAACTGTTCCCCATGCCGGATTTGGCATTGGGTTTGAAAGACTCATTCAATTTGTGACAGGAATGGAAAATATTCGGGATGTCATCGCCTTTCCTAGATATCCAGGTCATGCGGATTTTTGACTACCCAAAATATCGTTAATTATGTTAAACTTGTAGCGTTAATAAAAATTAAAGGTGAATTTTATGGAAGCTAGTATGATAGGTGCAGGGACAACTACTGTGAATATGAATTGTGATGTTGATGAAAGCCCCGCATGTACTTGTTTAAGTCATTGCGGTGGAATTTTAGCATTTGGCGCATGGCCTGCATGGCAGATTATATCCCTAGCTACAGGAAATGGTTTTAATACTGATGGGTTCGGCAACGTATTTTTAGGTGGTTTGTTTATACCCGGCCTTATTTATGCTTGTATAATCGCTTATCCTAGTGCTGTTGCTCTGAAATCTAAATGTTGCAATAGAAGAGAATATACTCAAATAAGAGGTTCTGATCAAATAGCATTAAAAACTGATTCCATATACTTAAAAAGGCATGGCATTGAGCAAGTATAACCCATGATTTCTAGATATTTTTACATTTTTTTGGCACACGGCTCAAAATAAGCGCTCCTAATCCCAAGAAGCGAAAATAATGACATTTACAATTTAAAAAATATGGAACGGTTCCTCATGCCGGTTTTGGCGTTGGATTTGAAAGACTCATTCAATTTGTGACAGGAATTGAAAACATTCGGGATGTGATTGCCTTTCCTAGATATCCAGGTCATGCGGATTTCTAGACCGTGCATCTTAGATTTTTTTGCACTATTCAAGCAGCCTGAGGAATGAGAACAAACGTATTCTTTTTCACCAGGAAACCTATTTTAGCAAGCTTTTCATAGCTCTCTTTAAAAAAGATTTTACATCAAAGAGTTTCATAGAAGAAGAAATGTCATTCCTGTGATGTGAAAAATCACCCTAAATTTACATCACAGGATTGACATTTGCTATTTTTATGATGTAAAGTTCCCAGGTCATGCGAATTTTTGATCTATCGAAAGAATATCAGCTAAATCTTTGCGAAACCCTTTGATATCAATTTTCTCATCTGCGCAAATTTCTTCAAAAGATTTCGTCTGTCTCTCTTGGACATAGCGAAGGACAAATGTCCCACAGTCCACAGCATTTGAGATTTTTTGCTGCCTGTTTTTATTGATTTTGAGTTCATATTCTGGAAGAACATCTTGTATTTTTTCTGCTATTTGCTTGAGGTCTCGGTTATCGAAATCATCTATGAGTTTACGTTTGTTAATTTCATTTCCTTGAGAATCATAAAATTCGATCAGTAAAAATCAATGCCTTTTACGTGCGGAGCGATGACGATCGCAAAGCTGTCGCTCCCAATCTTCTTCTTGTCCCCAAAAAGAAGGTTGGGGACAAGAAGGTTGGGGACAAGAAGGTTGGGGACAAGAAGATTGGGGAGCTCCTTGGCGGCAGCCAGCGTGAAGAACGAAAACAAGCGTATTCTTGTCCACCAGGCAACCTGTTTTAGCAAGCTTTTCATAGTTCACTCTAGGATTTCTAGAGTCTTCCCTTAACTCCTTGATAGTTTCTTCCTTATCCTTTGCCGTAAGAAACATATGAAATTTTGCCTTCGAACCATGATTCTGGCCACCAAAATATATAGTATCGTAGTGCTTTTTAGATTCCGAATCCAGTCTCCTTGCAGAGAGATAAGTGAAACAGTGATTCTCTCGTAATGACTTTTCCACCACCTGTAGGGTTATCCCATTATTATTTTTTACAATATCTATAATTGCCTGAGAAATTTTCTCGATATTTCGTGTTTTATCTGCTTCAAAAACAGGTTTAAGTATTTGATTTAATTCATAATTAGAATTATTGACACTTCTAACACTCATCTTGATGCTTCCTAATTTGCAACTATTTTGAAGACATTATAAAGGAAAAGGTCTTTTATTGGAATGGTAAAAATTCATTTCCACTGTCATGCGGATTTTTGATCTCTTTAGAATAATATCTTTTTGCCACTAAACCCCAAAAACACATTTCCAAAAAACCATGTTAGTGCTATATTGTTATGCATAAGAAACTCCAAAAAAATCTAATCCCTGCATTACCGTATTATCAGCTAAAGTCTTCCCACTTCTTAAATTCAAAAGAGCGCTTCGCAGATTAGGATCCGTATATTCTTTGCTTTCATTTACCACTTCAAAATCATCAACCTCTAAAGCATTCTTTGCTATTCGATCTGTTTTTTGATCCATTGGAGATTTTGAGCTGAATGTTCCCAAAAATGATATACATGATTGAAAGAGTTCAAATACACCTTCAAAAAAACTGGAGGCAGTATTGCCTGTTTTTCCTTCTTCAGAATTCCTAGTTCGCTCCAAAGGAAATACCTTAGAAGCATATCCTAAACCAATAACACTATGCATATTTACAACCTTTTTTATTACTTTATAAGTATATTTTAACCAAAAAAAATTAATAACTTGTCAATTACTTGCGTCTTTTAGGCATGCGGCTTAAAGTAAGAGAACCTAAACCAATAAGGGTAAAGATGATAGAAAGCAAAGGGCCTAAGAAAGGGATCTGGAGAATGAGAAAAAAGGCGATTAATCCTATTGCTAACCCTAAGAGGCTGTTAGGCTTATGAAAAATGGCATTAGAAACCCAGAAAATAGGGATGATTTTAGCAGCATAAAACCCAAGAACGCTGAAGGCGAGTAGGGCGATGCCAAGGGGAAAGCCGAGGATGGTAACGAAGAGGATGAGACAGGCAATGGGGAGAAGAATGAGGATGACAAGCCCTATCCAAAGCGATTTCCAAGGAGCAGCTCCAAGGGTTTTAAGCGTTCTGGCAAGTTTTTTTGGAAAGAGCTTACAGAAGATCACTCCAATGACAAAACTGAAGATGAAGCTCATAAGAATCCTCATGAGCCGTGATCCGAGAATGACCCCTTGTCGCCATTTGCCTTTGAAGACCTCTGTGATGACAGAAGGCTTATAGAGGATTTTTCCTTCTATGCGAGCACCAGGATCAATGAAAGCCTTTTCACTGCTGCTATAATCGAGATTGCCGCCAATATCTACTTTGGAGCCCACTCGAAGTTTTCCGGCATAGGCATGAACGTTTCTTCCTACATCACCCAGCAGACGAGCATTTGAGGCCGATAAAGTGAGATCTCCCTTAATATTCCCAGCAATGTCAATAATACCACCAGTAAAGACGGCATTTCCTCCCACAATAGCTTTGGAAGCCAAATGGATGTTTCCAGCAGCAGCAGTGACATTGCGTCCTATGGTCCCATTGATTGAAATTTGTCCACCAGCAAGGCGAGCATTTCCATCAACAATGCCAGAAATTTCTACGCTTCCACCCGTTGCAATCACACTTCCGAATACATGGCCATCGACGAGAATTTGTGTTCCAAAGGCATAGACATCTCCCTTGACAATTCCAGAGACTTCAATGATTCCCCCTGCAGCAAAATAGTCCCCCTCATGCACTTGTTCTTCGGGGAGGACGATATATTTTTCTTCTTCATTTGCACCTAATGAAGAAAAACAAGCCAAGAGAAAAACGATGATTTTGCGCATAATCTCAAGTTATATCTTCGAGAAGGGTTTTGATCAAATCGTAGGAAAAACCGCGGCGCAAAAGAGCAGCAATGACTTTTTCCCGTTTCTCGGGAAGATCGCGTCGATATTTCTTCTCAATGAAT
>JAAKFC010000015.1 GCA_011065225.1 Chlamydiota bacterium | reverse complement strand
CAGCTATTGCAGCAGGTTGTGACTGCATTTACCTCGAAGCACACCCCAATCCAGCTGAGGCAAAGAGTGATAAAGATTCGCAAATTCCATTCGACCAACTCGAAAAGTTGATTCGAAAACTCCTGCGCATTTCTGAAGCCGTACGCATAGAAGAGGAGGCCTATGTTTAAGAGGAAAATATCCTTTTCGCTTGCTCTTCTCTTACCCATTTTAGGATTTTGGGCTTACCAGATGACAGTTCTTCGCTCAAACGATTTTGAGCGTTACGAGAAAATGATCGAAAACCGGGAAATTGCCTCTTCCAATTCCTATTCTCCTACGAATCAAGAGCGAAAACAGGTGCGCAAAGACATATGGTTTTCTCAAGATGACTGCGCTCGTCTCCACTATCAGATTGCCAGCGAATCCTCACTGCTCACTCTCACCCCTGTGAAAAATAAATTCGAAGTGGTCGAAACTTTGGATAAGATCAAGTGCTGGATGCAAGATAAATTGATCAAAGATGGAATGGACGAAACTCTAACGCAACAAGTACGACTGATTGAAGCTGAAAGCGGCGTTTATCACCATACATCACAAGAATTCATAGCCCATGGGGTCACGCTTTCTCTCTTTCGCCTGCCGGGACATCAACTCCCTAAAGATCCCATTAATCAGGATGAGGCAATCCTGCGCGGAATTGCACACGACATTTCGTTTTACTTCAGTGGAAAAACGCCCCAATTTCAAGCAAGACAATTTGAAGCAACCATGGTGAAGGAATGAAACACTACTTACTGCTCTCTCTTCTCTTCCCTCTCTTCTTAAGCGCCGAGATCAATACTTCCTCCATTTCTTCGAATAAAGCTTCCTACGATGGTAACGCTCTCGTTCTCAATGGAGCAGTGAAACTCCAGCACGCTCTTGGACAGATGGAATCTGGCAATGCACGTCTTTTGCGTGATGAGGAAGGAAGTCCTTTCACATCCATCCATTTGCGCGATGATGTGCTCATCACTCTGAAAAATCGTGGAAAAATTTTTTGCGCCCGCGCTGACTTCGACTTCAATGGTCTCAAAGGAAAACTGTCTCCTAAGATTGGTGAAATGATCCGATTTGACAATCTCCAAGCAGGTCTACTTTCTTTAACGAGCAAAGAAGCAGAAATTGAATTCATTCGAGACTCTAATGCACTCAAAGTGTCAAAAATCGAAGCTCATGATTCTGTGCAAATGCAGTATGGAAAAGATTTTTTGCTCACCGCAGATAGTGCTACCTATTCCAACACAAAAACTCCTTATATATGGGCAAGCCCACATTGTGTTCTCACCCACTACGATGACCACATTGAAGCCGAGCGGGTAGAGATCCTGCCAGATAGTGCTAAGATGATCCTCACAACTCCCACAGGGAAATTGATGTCTTCGGCTTTTAGTGAGAGCGAATCTGTACAATTTTCTTGCAATAAACTCATCTGGGAACAAGCACCACAAATCCTCACACTGAAAGGAAATGTATCTGTGCACGACCATGGTGTGGGCGATATCCACTGCGATGACGAAGTAGAACTCAGACAAAAACAAGAAGATGGAAAATGGATTTTAAGCAGTATCACTGCAAAAGGAAAAACCGAGCTCAAATCCAATCTTAACGACGGTTTGCAGCATTTACTCGTCTGTTATGGGCAGATGCAACTCGATCAAGACAGACTTGTCCTCACATTGGAAAGCCCCCCTGAAGAGCCCCTCGAATACTTTCATGATAAAATGAAGCTGCGTGCCGATCAAGCACAACTCAAGTATACAAGTGTTGGACGCTCGATCACCCCACAAAAACTCCTTCTTTTTGGCAATATCCAGCTCACTTCTATTGAAGAAGCTTTGCGCTGCGCTGTGGCAGATCAATTTGTCTACTTCCCAGAAGAAAAGAAAATAGTCCTTTCTGCCCAGGATGGGAACCATGTTCTCTTCTGGGATCAGCAGCAAGAACTCTCCATCTGCGCTAAAGAGATCCATATTACGCATACTGATAATGGAGAAAAAATCAAAGGTGTAGGCAATGTCCGCTTCGCCTTTTCCAGTGTGGAAAATATTCTCTTAAAAAAACTCTTTCCCTTTTATCAACAAAAGAGGCCTTCATGAGCGAAGTAGCAAATCCAATCATCCTCAAAGTGCAAAACTTGACGAAAAAATACAGTGGGCGGTTTGTGGTTTCAGGTCTTTCCTTTCAAGTACGTGAAGGAGAAGTGGTAGGTCTTCTCGGTCCAAATGGCGCAGGAAAAACAACCGCTTTTTACATAACGATTGGTCTTATTCAGCCAGAGTCGGGTAGAGTCTTTTTCAAAAATCAAGATGTGACAGAAAGCCCCATCCACAAAAGAGCACAACTTGGAATGGGATATCTCGCGCAAGAACCCTCGATCTTTCGCTATTTAACGGTAGAAGAAAACATCCTCTGCATCTTAGAGACTCTTTCTCTTTCTCGCGTTATGAGGAAACGAAAACTCGAAGAGCTCCTTGGCGAACTTCATCTCGAAAAGCTAGCAAAGAAAAAAGCCATCAACCTGTCGGGTGGTGAGCGGCGCCGCCTAGAAATCACAAGAGCCCTTGTCACCGAGCCTTCCCTTTTACTCCTCGACGAGCCTTTTGCAAACATCGATCCCTTAGCCGTCAATGATGTGAAAAAGATGATCCGCCACCTCAGACAAAAAGGAATCAGTATTTTGATCACCGACCACAACGCAAGGGAGATTTTCTCGATTGTCGATCGCAGCTATTTAATCCAAGAAGGAAAAGTGCTGATGTCTGGGTCAGTAAATGAACTTTTAGAAAATAAGGAAGCAAGATCAACGTATTTTGGAGAAGATTTTAGGTTATGAGACTATCCCACTATTTGAAAAACATGCTTTTTGAGTCTTTTTATCCATCTTTCTGCTTCACTTCTTGGCCTACTTTGCCAAGTATGTCCTGCGAAGTGAATCAAAAATCTGCAAAAAAATCCATTAAAAAATCAAATTCTTCAAATAGCGGGATAGTCTCATGACGGAAAAAAACTTTAGTGTTTGGCGCCAAATTGCCTGGCCAGTTCACAGAAATGAAATAAAAAAAGTCCTATCGATGCTTCTTCTGATGGCCCTTTTGTGCGTCTGCTATAGCGTTTTACGCAATCTCAAGGATACGGTCATCCTAACAGCCAAAGAATCGGGCGCTGAAGTCCTCCCTTTCATCAAGGTTTGGGGTATGCTCCCCGGAGCTATCATTGGCACCTGGGCTTATACCAAGTTACGCAGTTATTTCAATCGCGAGAAAGTCTTTTATATACTTGTGGGAGGTTTTGTCACTTATTTCCTCCTGTTCGCCTTCTTCATCTTTCCCAATAGCGAATTCCTCAACTTTACGGATCTTTCAGACCATTTGCGCGCGACACTACCTGATGGATTTTCGGGCCTCATCACTATGGTCTGCAACTGGACATTCACAATGTTTTATATCATCTCAGAGCTCTGGTCCATACTCGTCCTTACCATCCTTTTCTGGGGCTTTGCTAATGACATCACTCCTCTTTCGCAAGCCAAACGGTGTTATGGCATTTTCAACATCGGATCCAATATGGCTCCTATCCTAGGAGGATTTTTGGCAATCTTCTTCGTCCAAAACACCCTTTCTTCGCCCACTGAAATGTCTGCAGATCTATGGCAACAATCTCTTATTAAATTGAGCCTTTTAATCAGCTTCTTTGCCGTAGCTGCAATGGGCGTCTTCTATTGGATCAACCGGAAAGTCATCCCCTTTGAAGAGCACGCCACTGATAGCCATGCCGAATCCGTCAAAAAGACGGGCAAAAAGCGTCTTTCCTTGCGCGATTGCATTCGCTACATCTCTAAGTCGAGATACCTCACCTGCCTGGCGCTGCTCGTTCTTGGCTATAACATCGCCATCAACTTCACCGATATCCTCTGGAAAGCACAACTCAAAAAACATTTTACCAATCCCAATGAGATGCTGCATCACATGAACCAGGTGACGATCGGAATCGGCTGTATCGCAACATTTGGAGGGCTCTTGTTCTCCATTATGATCCGCCGCCTCGGTTGGACCTTTGTTGCGATTCTCACGCCAGCGATCATGGTGTTCATGGCAATCGGGTTCTTCAGCTTCATCTTCTTTGAAAATGCCCTGACAGGAATTGCTCTCTCTCTCTTTGGCACAACACCTTTTATACTCACCGTTTATTTTGGCTCAGTACAAAATTGCATCTCCAAGGCGGGCAAATATTCTGTTTTTGACGCCTCAAAAGAGCTAGCCTTCCTTGCACTCGATTCAGAATCGCGCTTGCGCGGAAAAGCCGCTATCGACGGTCTTGGGTCAGGAGTGGGGAAATCGGGGGCTTCACTTACCTATCAAGGGATGATTTTGGGCCTTGGCAGCATTTCTCTTTCCGCTCCTTATATTGCAGGGATATTGATGATTGTATTTGCAGCTTGGATCTATTCGGTTCGATTCATCTCAAAAGAATTCAAGACAAAGAGCGAAGAAGCAGAAGTCTCTTCAGCTGTCACGCCAGAGGCAACACGTTCAAAAGCATAGGCTACTTCTTCGGGAGAAATTGTCCAAAGACAATCGCTCATCTTACTTCCTCCACATCCATCTAACCGACAAGGGCGACAAGAATAATCTTGTACGACTACAGCACCGCAAGGATGCATCCAAGGCCCCCAATTCAGTTCTGATGTAGGACCAAATAGAGCAACAACGGGAACTTTGAGCGCTGAAGCCATATGAAGTGCTACCGAATCGACTGTAATAAGGCCTTTAGATTTTACAAGGAGGGCCCCCATCTCTTTGAGATTTGTTTTCCCTGCAAGATTGAGAATCTCAGAGCTCGCATGATCAGCTACTTGCTGCACAAAATCTCGCTCAGAATGAGCGCCTGTGAGCACAACGCGTTTTCCCAACCGATTGCAAATTTCTGCCATTAATTTTGGAGGAAGGCATTTGAATTTCCATCTTGCAGCGGCATGCACAACTACATAAGGACTATCCCCGACAAGCTCATGCGCTTTCTCTTTTGCTTCCTGAGAAATATAAAAAAAGAGATTCCTTTCATTTGGCCTCGGAAAAATTCCCATTTTTCTCAAAGCGTCAAGATCCCTTTCCACCGTATGGCGCGGAGTGGGACAAGGCTTGACCAAATGGGTAAAAATTGCTCTCGTTGTTTTCTTCCCAGGATCTACACCCACCTTGACTTTAGCTCCACTAAAAAAAGCCGCTATTGCCCCGCGATCACCCTCTGTGAGATTGAGAACTAAATCATATTTTTCCTTTCGAATTTGACCCAAGAGCTGCCATTCTTTTCTATAGCGCAAAAACAGTGGCAAACTTTTCCACTTCCGATCATGAAAATGAAAACCCGAAATGGCCGGATGCCCAGCCAGCATAGGTTCTGCTTCTTTCCAAATATAGGCATCAATTAATGCATCTGGAAAAGCATTTTGCAAATTGCTAAAGACGGGGGTTGATAAAAGGACATCACCTAAATGGCGCAACTTGATGACGAGGATTCTTTTATATTGCTTTTCCATGAAGAAGAAGTCTATAATATCCCCTTCACTAGATCAAGGAGTATTTAAAAATGACAATTGAGCAAACCCTCTCGATTATTAAGCCAGATGCTGTGAGCAGCAACAATATTGGCGAAATCCTCAGCCGCTTTGAAAAAGCTGGCCTTAAAGTTATCGCTGCCAAAATGCTGTTTCTTTCCACTGAACAAACCAAAGCCTTTTACAATGTTCATGCGCATCGCCCTTTTTTCGAAGAACTCATTTCTTTCATGACTACAGGCCCCGTCCTCATCACAGTTCTCGAAGGAGAAAATGCCATTGCAAAAAACCGCGACCTCATGGGCGCTACAAATCCCAAAGATGCAGCTCCCGGAACCATCCGCGCTGATTTTGCCAAGACCATCGACAAAAATGCGATCCACGGCTCAGACAGCCCTGAAAATGCCAAGGAGGAAATCACCTTTTTCTTCAAGCCACAAGAAATTTTTTCTCGCTAATGTGAGACAAAAAAACTTGTATATTTGCTTCTCCAGCAATGAGATTATCCAATGGAAGAATTCTTAGGGGGAAGAGATAGAGACAGGCTGAATGCGAGCATGCAACATTTTCGACTTTGATAAAGGCTCAGAAAAGCAAAAGAATTTCTTTGCTATTTATGTGGAGAAAAGTAAAATGGCAGGAATCTAGAAATAAAGGTTGATTTTGCAGAAAATGCGCAAAGCTAATCTCAACTAATTAGCGAAACCGCCTTTTTGGCATTATTCAAGAAGATCTTTCATTTGAACGTATTATGCTCAGGTATTTCTCGGTCTCTTAAATCTTTTCCAATCAACCTTAGACTTTTTTCTACCTCAAATTACCTACAACGGCACTGCTGCCTTCTATCCATTGATGGCGGAGGTATTCGCGGTATTATACCTGGAAAATTTCTTCAAAAAATTGAAGAAATAACAAAAATACCCATTGCTCAAAGCTTTGATATGATTGCGGGAACATCTACTGGGGGAATTTTAGGACTTGGGCTTTCTCTTCCAGATCCGCACAACCCCAAGAGGCCCAAATATACTGCAAAAGAGGTATTAGACTTTTACGTAAACCCTAAATTCAGCAAGCGAATTTTTCAAGTCCCCCAGCCACCAAAGACTTGTAACACTGGAAAAATCGATTTAACAGATATTAAATTTGATGGTGAATTTTATACTTTGCAATTCCCTGATCTACCTAAATCAAAGCTCCTTTCTGATCCGCGAATAGCAGGCCTTCAACTCAGTATTGATGACGAATCCACTTCTTTTTCTGCTCATGTTCTTGGAGCTAAAATAGTCAAGTTGAAGCGAAAAAATAACGCTCTTCAAATCTCTTCAGACTTTGAAATAATTCGTCAACAAGTTCAGCCCAAATACTCTGCAGAGGGAATTGAAGGAGTGCTGAAAGAACGATTTGGAAATCTCAGACTTTCTCAACTTCTTCCCATTGAGGTTTTTGCCACTAGCTTTAATACATCCAAAATGAAACATCAACTTTGGAGCAAATTTCATGCAGAAAGAAGAATTGCTCCTGATATTCCTGTGTGGCAAGCAGCACGCGCTTCTTCAGCAGCACCCACCTATTTTCCAGCATTTGATATTAGCCAGGAAGAGTTCATTGATGGTGGAGTATGTATGAATAACCCCACCCTAGAATTAATTTTTCAAGCCCTAAGAATGGGATATCGTCGAGAGGATTTATTTTGTGTTTCTTTAGGAACAGGGGAATTTTTAAAACCCCTGGCTTCTACCAAACATTTTGGTACAGTACATTGGGCAAAATCGATTTTCAACACTGCGTGTTTTGGGAGTTCTTCTCAAGTAGATTCTGGTGTGAAAACTATGCTCGAAGAGGAACAATATGTCCGTATCCAAGTAGATCTTTCAGAAGAAATTTCCTTAGATAGTGGAGATTTGAAAAATATCTCTAAATTAGAAAAAATAGCTGCAGATGCAATTCAGAAGAATGCAGAAAAGTTCAACAAAATACACAGCATTTTAAAAAAGGTAGGAAAATGTTATTAAGACGTCTAAATTCTTTGCCAACATCATATTTGCCAATAGCTAATATTTTTCCCTCATCGAGATATGCCCTTCTTTCCTCAAAAAACTTCTCCTTTGCTTCGGCAAAAAAAACTACGCCCCTTTTTCAAGCTAAACTTCCCCTTAGAATGAACACTCCCCCCATTCGCTGGCAAAATACTCAAGTTTCAAAAACCCAAACAGCAACCCCTTCTAGTTCAAATCCAGACCAAAAAAGGTGGGTGTTTTCGGAAGGAATGGGTCGGTTTCTATTTGGCTCTTCTATTGTCACCAACACTTTGGCACTTTTTTATTATATTTATAATCAACCCCCCAGTGATCAATGGCCGAAATGGCTTAGAGATATTCGACCTCCAATGAGCACAGATACCCTAATTAGATCCCAGGATATTTCGGAAAAAATTAAAAAAATCCTTAAAAAGGAAATCTATGAATTAAATACATCTCATGAAAATAGAATTATTAAATCAATTGAATCCTTTAAAAAAGAAAAAAATCAGCTAAGCACTGAATATGATAAGGCAAAAAAGAAACTATCAGAACAACATGAAACAATCCTTGATGAATTACGGAACTCCCACAAAAAAGAATTGGAAGATCAAGCTGGTGTTGCTTCCCCTGTTTTTTTAGAATGGAATTTATTAGAACAGTGTGCTCCAGGGAATGAAAAGTGTGTACTAGAACTGCATAAATTTTTAAGAACAAAAGGGGAACTTTCTTACCCATATAATCATACTTTTGATAAAAATTTTTTACCGTTATTTCAACAAGCGCTTGTTGAAAGCTTAAACCCAAGAATTCATATTCTGAATCTTTCCGGTACATATATGACAAGTAATAATGCCTTAACCTATATAATGAATGGATTAAAAAATAACGAGACAATTAATAACCTCAATTTAAATAATACAGGTTTGAGAAGTAAAGAAGTAAAAATTATTATTGACATGCTTAAAATTAATAAAAATATAAAGGAGATTGATTTGTCAGGCAATTTCTTATCGGATTCTGATGCAGGCGATTTAATGAATGATTTAAGCAACAAATGTGCGCTTAAAAAAATTGATTTATCTAACAACTTTGTGAGTAATGAAAAAAAAGCTCAACTCAGCGCAGCTCTAAATATTACTGTCCTCTAGTCATATCGCCCTCGCAAAGCGATGGCGATATGACTCATGGTGCAAAAAACAATTTTCTGAAAGCTTTAAATCTATTAAAAATGGCCTGAATATAAATGGTATAACATTCGATCTCACCTAAATCTGTCGCGGTATAGCAATTACGGAGTATGAGACAAACCCAAATACCAAGAGTCCCCAATGCGCTGCAAGTTGTAGCCCATTTTTCGGATCTCGCTTACGCGACGATCCATTTCCTGTTTGATAAAGCGGTCGCTCCGCTCGATTGCAATACCACCCAGCATATTGAGCATGAGAACGGGTTTGCACCTTTGAATTGTTTTTTCTGCTCCTTTGAGAATGAGATTTTCTCTGCCATTTGCATCGATACGAATGAGCGAAACATTTTCTAATTCCAACAAATCTATTTGTTCTTCTGCTTCGGGACAAACGATCCGAGCATTTTGGACGTTATTTCGAACGAGATTCCAAAAGAGTCCACGAAATAGTTCGGGCTTGGGCTCAAAAGCTAAAACTTTTCCATCGCCACCGACAAGATGGGCAAAAGCAAGAGTTTGGCCCCCACTTTTGGCCCCATAATCAATGACTACGCTTTTCTTTTTGATATACCGCTCAAATAAGATGTTCCAATTGGGATCAATGGGCTCTGGGTCAATGTGAGGATCTAGTTCTTGAAGATATTCTGCCCATTCTTTGGAACCAATGAGAGATTCCCCTATGAATTCCTCATAGGTTTCTTCAATTGTTTGAAATTCTTCCCATTCTTCAAACTCTGAGTCGAGTGTTGGAAGAAGGGCTGAAAGTAACAACCATGTACGAATCATGCGAGAAGTCGATTTTTCATTGCATTAAGCTCATCTCGAATCCCTTTGGGGAGCTTATTTCCAAAGATGAAAAAATAGCTTTCGAGTTCTTCAAGCTCACGCAAATAGGTTTCACGATCAATGCGAAAAAGTTCTTCAAGAGCATCTTCTGCAATCTCTATACCAGAAAGATCAAGGGCATCTTTAGTCGGAATAAAACCAATAGGTGTTTCTTCCGCCTGTCCTCTGCCATCAATACGCTCACACATCCACTTGAGAACGCGAATGTTTTCCCCAAACCCCGGCCAGAGGAATTTTCCTTCATTGGATTTGCGGAACCAGTTGACGTGAAAAATGTGGGGAAGAAGATGCGGCTCGGTTCTGTGGCCCATCTCAAGCCAATGACCAAAATAATCACCCATGTTGTAACCGCAAAACGGGAGCATCGCGAAGGGATCATGTCGGAGTTTGCCAACGACTCCCTTAGCCGCTGCTGTCATCTCAGACGAGACTCCTGCACCAATGAAAGTGCCATGTTGCCAGTTAAAAGCTTCAAAAACAAGCGGCACAGTTGTGGAACGACGTCCACCAAAGATCATTCCGGAGATGGGTACCCCGGCAGGATCTTCCCATGCAGGATCGATGACAGGACATTGCGCTGCAGGCGCAGTAAAGCGTGCATTGGGATGCGAAGCTGGGGTCTTGGAAGCTGGGGTCCAGGGCTTTCCTTGCCAATCGGTCAATTTTGGGGGCGCTTCTTTCGTCATCCCCTCCCACCAGACATCGCCATCGGGGGTGAGAGCCACATTCGTGAAGATAGAATTTTTCTCAATCGTCTTCATGGCACTTGGGTTGGAATCATAGGAGGTACCTGGCGCTACGCCAAAAAAACCAGCCTCGGGATTGATTGCATAAAGCCGACCATCGTCCTTTAATTTCATCCAAGCAATATCATCACCAACACACTCCACCTTCCATCCCGGCAAAGTAGAATTCAGCATTGCCAAATTTGTTTTGCCACATGCACTTGGAAATGCAGCCGTCAGATACTTGCGCTCCCCTTCTGGGTTTGTGACGGCCATAATGAGCATATGCTCTGCCATCCACATCTCATCACGCGCCATGACAGAAGCAATACGCAATGCAAAGCATTTTTTCCCCAAAAGAGCGTTGCCGCCATAGCCACTGCCATAAGACCAAATCTGCCTTTCTTCAGGAAAATGTACGATGTAGCGATTTTTGGGATTGCAAGGCCAAAAGCTGTCCTCTTGCCCCTCTTTAAGCGGCACACCCACCGAATGCATGCAGGGAACAAAAAATCCATCTCCCAAAATATCGAGAACTGCTTTGCCCATACGCGTCATGATTCGCATGTTGACTACAACGTAGGGCGAATCTGAGATTTGCACCCCAATATGAGCAATGTCAGAGCCAAGGGGTCCCATGCTAAAGGGAATGACATACATCGTCCTCCCTTCCATGCATCCATCAAATAACCCATCTATAATGGCATGCATTTCTGCTGGATCTTTCCAATTATTCGTGGGACCCGCATCTTCTTTTTTCTTGCTGCAAATGAAGGTTGATTCCTCCACCCGAGCCACATCATCTGGGTGCGAGCGGCACCAATAACTACCGGGGCGTTTTTCTGGATTTAAGGGGACAAAAACTTTTTTAGAAACGAGTTCTTGGCAGAGCTGAATGTATTCTTCATGTGAGCCATCACACATATGCACGCTTTTCGGCTTGCATAGCGCTTGCATCTTATCAATCCAATCCTGAAGCATAGCCTCCCTTTTCTTTGCAGCCTATGAAAGCTAAATAGTAGCGTGGCGGCGCTTTTTGAATTTGTCGATGTACTCGAGCGCTTTTCCAGTGCCCATGCAGACAGCAAGGAGTGGATTCTGCGCTATAGTGACAGGAAGGCCTGTCTCTTTGATGAGCGATTTATCCAGACCTTTGATGAGGGCGCCACCACCAACGAGAATCATACCACGATCGACGAGGTCAGCTGCAAGCTCGGGAGGACACTTTTCAAGGGTGAGCTTCACGCTTTCAATGATCTGTTGGATTGGCTCTGTTAGGCATTCACGAATCTCAACAGAATTGATTCGCTTGGTGACGGGAAGGCCTGCGACTTGGTCGCGGCCTCGTACTTCCATTTCGAGCTCGTTCTCTCCAAGAGGATAGGCAGAGCCGATCGTCATTTTGATCTCTTCTGCCGTGCGAGGACCGATCATGAGATTGTACGTGCGGCGCATGTAATTCATTATACAATCATCAAACTCATCACCAGCAATGCGAATGGAACGGGACACAACGATCCCACCAAGAGAGATAATAGCAATTTCAGTGGTTCCACCACCAACGTCGATGATCATGCTTGCATAGGGCTCATGGACGGGAAGATCGACGCCAATTGCAGCAGCCATAGGCTCTTCGATCAAAATGACCTCTTGTGCGCCTGCACGCAAAGCTGAATCTTCAACGGCACGTTTCTCTACACCTGTGATGCCAGATGGAACAGCGATAAGAATTTTGGGGCGGAAAAGACTACGAGCTGGAGTGGCTCTCTTGATGAGGGCTTTGAGCATCCCTTCGGCGATTTCAAAATCGGCGATAACACCATCTTTCATGGGACGAACGGCATGAATTTTTTGGGGAGTTTTTCCAAGCATCGATTTGGCTTTATGGCCAACAGCAAGCACTTCGCCGCTTTGGGAATCCACAGACACGACAGAAGGCTCAGCGAGAATGATGCCTTTGCCCCGCACAAAGACGAGTGTATTGGCGGTCCCAAGATCAATGCCAATATCATTGGAGAAAAAGCCAGAAAATACCCCTCTCTTATTGGCAAGTCTTGAACGGAGTTTGGAAAGAAGGGAAAGGGGTTTGGTTTTTTCCAGAATTGTATTCATGAATGGTCCTTTAGGAAACACTGAATAACTCATTCACCAGCTCTTTGGCCGAAAAGCAGTTATTCAGTGTCTTCTTTACGTTTTTAAAAGTTCTAGGACATCTTCCCATGTGAGTTTTGAAATGGCTTCATCATCGCAACTTATCACTTTCTTGACGAGTCCTTTTTTCCTTTTTTGCATCTCATCAATCTTTTCTTCGATTGAATTGAGGGTGATCAGTTTATAAGCAGAGACCGATCTGGTTTGTCCCATCCGATGGACACGGTCTGTCGCTTGATTTTCAACTGCGGGATTCCACCACATGTCATAATGGATGACGGTATCGGCACCGACGAGATTGAGCCCAGTTCCTCCTGCCTTGAGGGAGACAAGGAAGACATAAATGGAGGGGTCTCCATTGAATTCTTTCACCACCTCGAGACGGTTTTTGCTCGAGCCATCGAGATAGCAGAAGCGAATCCCTTGCTGCTCAAGATCAGCGCGCATGATCTTAAGCATTTGAGTGTACTGGCTGAAAATGACAGTTTTATGCCCACCTTCCATCAAAGTTTGCAACAGCTCGAGAAGCATATCGTATTTGGCAGAATCGCCTGGTTCTGCTTTTTCCTTAGCAAAGATGGCGGGGTGGCAACAGATTTGCTTGAGCCTGGTAAGCGTTGCAAGAACATGGATTTGAACCCGATTGAAGCCATCACGCTCAACAAGTTTGGACAATTCGTCGCGGGCTGACTGGGCATAAGAACGGTAGAGTTCTTGCTGCACTGCACTCAATTGGCAATGGTAGACAATTTCTGAGATGGGCGGCAGATCTTTAAGAACATCTTCTTTCATGCGACGCAAGATGAAGGGGGAGATTTTCTTGCGCAAGTATTCGATATTTTTGACCTGTTCATTACCTGAGACTCGGACATATTTTTCAACAAAGCGGTCAAAAGAACTAAGAAAACCAGGCATCAAAAAGTCAAAGAGACTCCACAGCTCATCGAGCGAATTTTCGATTGGTGTTCCCGAGAGGATCAGTTTGTGATGAGCACGAACCATTTTGACCGAACGGGCATTGCGCGTGCTTCGATTTTTGATGTGCTGCGCCTCATCGAGAATAACATAAGAAAAGAGCGCTGTTTTGTATTGCTCGATGTCTTTTTGCAGAAGAGTATAAGAGGTAATCACTGCATCATATTTTCCAATTTCCGCGATCAGTTTTTTCCGGTTGGAAGGAATGCCATCGAAGACCATCACTTTGAGAGTGGGATTGAATTTAGCAAATTCCTCTTTCCAATTGTAGAGAAGTGAAGTAGGGCAAACAATGAGAGCGCAGCCAAGTTTACTTTTCATAAGCTGGGTCAGCGCCACAATCGCCTGGACAGTTTTTCCAAGACCCATGTCATCTGCTAGTATCCCACCCAGGAACATCGTACGGAGCCGCTCGAGCCAGTGGACTCCATCTTTTTGATAAGAGCGCAAATCGGCCTGAATTTCTTTTGGAATGGGAGTACTTTTGAGTTTTCTCTCTCCAAGCATTTGCTTGCGGATAGCGACAAGTTTTTCTGAAATCGAAAACTTTACAGGAAGCCCCTTAAAGTGATCTTTGTCAACGTTCGCGAGACCCCAAAGAGGACGCTCGAGACTCCCATCTTCTAAAACTGTGATGCCTAGCTCGTCAAAGAGTTGCACTACACCGGTCAATCTTTCGAGATCGAGCACTAAAATCTTGGGAGGTTTTGATTTTTCTGTTTTTTTCTTGCCATATGCCCCTGGAGATGGCAATTCAATGAATGCTTTTTTCGCAGAAATACAATCCCACAGCTGATCGAGCTTAATCCCTTTAAGACAACCTTGGACTTTCAGTTGGATCTGATAACTATCAATTTTATCCGTTGGTTCGAAATGGAGTTTGAATTGCGTTTTGTCATAGATGAATTGATCGAGCAGATTTTGTGGACAATTGAATTTGACCTTGTCTTTGTTTCTGGGAATGATGTCAGTCATGAACTCGACAATCTTCTTGTCAGATTTGGAAATATAGATCCCTGCTTCCGGATTGAAGAGAAAATCTTGGAAGAGATCCTCAATAATTTTTCGCTCTTCTACGAGATTACGAGCCAAAATCCCCTCTTTCGAGACAAAGGAAGTAACATCCTCAAATGTAAGCTGTGAAGCTGCTTCGGGAATCCGATTCCCATCATAATTGAAGTGAATCGCCGCTTCGAGCTCACCGTTGAGGTAAGAGATATCGCAAATTGTTTCTACACTTCCAACAAAAGGCAGCGTGACAAAATCTTCAATTATCTGCCGATTCGCTATCTCAGCAAATTGAGAAAGTTCTGGAAGAGCATTTTCCACAAAAGAGCCGAACAATGGCTGAGGGATCGTCATATCGCGGATCTCTTTGAGATTGCGCAAATGTTTGCGTGTGATCAGATGGGGAAAGCGCAAATAGGTATCGTCATAAAGCATCCCGGGTTTCGCGCAGTAAAAAAGAAAGACATCTTCCAGCATCAGCTCCTGATCATCGAGAGTGATTTTGGGATTGAGCAGAATTTTTGATGTGGGGGGCGGGATATATTCGAGATGAAAGCAAAAATTGACGGGAACAGAAGAAAAACGCAAAGGATTTTCAAAGCCTCCGACATAGACTCCCGGCAAAATGGGCCGATCTTCATTGGGATGAGCAAAGCCACTTTTTGATATTTCTTGTTCTGTCAACTCAAAAATGCGAGCTAAAATCATTCCAAAGAAATTGGGATCGATATGCCCAATACGCAAAGCTTTTTCACTTGTCACATTTTCAGGAAAGCGCAAGTGATCCATCACCATTTGAACAATTTCTCCCTGCCGAGTAGAGAAAGATTCAAGTGAAAAGCAAAACTTTTTTCCTCCCATGAAAATTGACTCTTTGAAGCGCAAGGCATCAATGAACTTGCGCAGGTTTGGCACATGAAGCGGCTTTGATCTAAAGGGAAGACGCAGCGCTACCTGAAGTTCAAGAGGGCCATTTCCCTTTTTCGGGAAATTGTAAATCAGAGAAAATTCCGCAGAATCGATCTCTTTTTTTTCTTCGGGACGAAAAAACGGCGAAGCAGCGAGCATCCGTGAAGAAGTGATATATTCTTGCAGTATCTGCCGTTGATAGTTCTCTGCTTGCCTTTGAGACTCTTTATCTTCCGCCTCTTTGAATTTTTCGAG
>JAAKFC010000149.1 GCA_011065225.1 Chlamydiota bacterium | reverse complement strand
ATTACTCTAAGCCTGCTTCAATTTTTTTATATATATTCCATATGGGGAAGGAAAACAAGCCTTGAGACCGAGTTCAAAGAAATCCGCATACATTTCTTTGGACAAAAAAATCTTGAGTTTAATTAAAAATCAATTTATAATAGAATTCTTTAAAAGCATTAAACTGCGAGAATAATAATGAATGAAATTACATCAGGCAAAAAAATCCGCAATTCAGCAACATCTGAAGGACATCCGCCAGAAAAGAAACAGAAAACCTCTGAACAGAGGTTTAATTATTTTGACATTCTCCCCGATGAAATGCTGTTTAAAATTTTCCAATACTCTAGCCCTTTGCAATTTCTGGATCTACAGCTTACCTGCAAGAGGTTTCATTCTCACAGGGAGTCTTTTTTTACATGGGTAGCAAATGTGTGGAAAATACAAAATGATGACAAGATAATCCAAAATTTCTACAAAAAGATTTTTTCAACAAAAAAAAATATTCCGCAAAATTTTTCAATTAACACTCTAACTCCACAAATTCAATTACCACCCATTCAAAATCCGACAATACAAAATGGGCCAACCCAACTTCCACCAATGCAAATTCTGCCAAATGATAATCAAACTTTCTGTGCTCCGCCTGCCTCCGCACTTCCAAATATCGCTCCGATTGACAAAGTAAATGCGCTAACTCCAATTCCCATGGTGTTCAATTTATACCAAGAACAAATAGATCGAGATACTGTAATTGTTGCCAATGAAATAGCAAAGCAACTAGGAATCGATACATTTTCTACAGCTGAAAAAGCTCGCGACTATTTGAATGCATCGGAAAACAAAAATCTACTGGTAACGATACAAGAACTGCATTTGATGGAAAAAGACTTGCGATATCTCCCTACTGAGATTAGTAAATTAACTGCATTACAGAAACTTAATCTAGGTAATAATCTATTGACAGAACTCCCTCTTGAAATTGCCGAATTTACAGCATTGCGAGAACTATATATAGAAAACAACAAATTGACAGATCTTCCCCCAGGATTCAGTCAACTGGTTACATTGGAGTCACTCTCCTTAGAGAATAACAAATTGAGAGCTCTCCCTGCAGATTTTGGCAATTTAATTGCATTAGAAGAACTTATTCTAAATGGCAATCCTCAACTAAAAGAACTTCCTTCGAGTTTTGATAATTTAACCGCGTTGCAGGAACTCTACATTGACAAAAATTTAGAGCAAATACTACCTCAACAAATGATTGAGCGCCAGAATCCTGACAATTTTACTATAGAGTTTTATTGATTATTCAAAATAATTCTTCAGTATGTTTGAGTATATCCTTTCGGAGTGATCACAATCATATCTGCATAGTGAACTCCACGGGGAAAAGATGGCTTTCTAGTGTCCGCGGGTTAAATTTGCAAGAAACCTCTAAGCCAACTCATCTTGCACAATTAAAGAATTTTATTTATGTTCATATTTCAATAAAAAACATTGAATTTAATCAAAAATTAAGCTATAATTAGCTTATATATTAACATTAATAAACTAAAAATATATTAAAAATGAACCAGATTACACCAATATCCTTTTTAGGTAAAAGGGATCGCGATCCAGCTACACCGGAACACCCTCAGAAAAAACAGAAAATTTCTGAACTGAATTTCTTTGATTATATGCCTCTTGAGATTCAGTTAGAAATAGCCAAATACTTGAGCCCCTCGCAATTTCGGGATCTACAACTTACATGCAAGAAATTTGCTTCCCTCAAAGAGGGGTATTTTAAATGGGTTGCATCGGAATGGTGCATAAAAGATAAAAATTCTGAAGAAAGAGATTCTAAAATTCAAACATTTTATAAAAAGATTATCGATGCTTCTAAAGTAGCGACTGGAAACAAGCCATACCCAATTACACAAGTAAATTTCGCATCTTCGGTTCCTGTTATGATCAGATCATATCAAGAGCAAATTGATCGAGATACCTTAATTGTCGCCAATAAAATTTCTGAAGCTATTAACGAAGCTCTGGCTCTGGGAATCTGTCCAAATTTTACAAAAGCTGAAGAAGCACGAAAATGGTTGAATGATCCAAAAATTGAAAATCAATTAGAAGAAGTTCTTATTTTGGAACTAGATAAATTAGATTTGCATTATCTTCCTCCTGAAATTACAAAACTAACAAAATTGGAACGCCTTTATTTATCAGATAATAACTTCACAGCATTTCCAGAAGTTATATTGGAATTGTCTCCTCTGAAGGGAATCACAATAGATGTCGAAAAATTCGAAGCTCTCCCTGAGAACGTAGTGAAATTTTTTCTCAAGCTCGCATATGCGTAAACCTAACTAAAATCTCTGAGAGAGAAAAAATGTTCTTAAAAAACCACTTGAATTTAAAAGGAAAATTAAATTATAATATGTGCTATTAAAATCAAATAAATTGCGGGAATACAAATGAATGCCATTACGTTAGGCAAAAGAGGCCATAATCAAGAAACACCAGAAGAAGATCATTCACAAAAAAAACAGAAAACTTCTGAGCAGAAATATAATTACTTTGAGTTCATTCCTAACGAGATTCTGTTAGAAAAGTTTAAATACTTGAGCATTTCGCATTTTCTAAATCTACAGCCCACATGCAACCGCTTTGCTTCTCTCAAAGAGAAGTATTTTGAATGGGTAGCAAGTGTTTGGGGCATAGAAAATAATGTCGACAGAGATCGTAAAATTCAAACTCTTTATAAAAAAATTATCGCTGCATCTAAAGTAGAAACACCGGCTGAAAATGATAAGCCACCTATTGCATTAGTGAATTCCGAAACCTCGGTTCCTGTGATGTTCAAGTTATATCAAGATCAAATGGATCAAGATACCATTACTTTCGCTAATGCTCTTTACCGATATATGGGGAAAGATCTATCATTTTCTTCGGCTAAAAAAGCACGAGAATGGTTTAATGATCCGCAAAATAAAAATTCTCTAGATTCAATCAATGAAGATTATAATGGAGCAAGTGGTCTAGGCTTGAGATTTCTTCCTCCTGAAATCGGTAAACTAATCAATGTGAAGACGATCGATCTTTGCGATAATAAACTCACTGGACTTCCACCTGAAATCTTCAAAATAGAAATTTTGTGTGCTTTGTTTTTATCAAACAATAATTTCACCGAAATTCCCATAGATATCACGGAATTACCGTACTTAAAAGCCATTACACTAGAAGGCAATAAAATTAAAACACTCCCAACTGAATTTGTTAAAGAGCTTCTAGAAATGATAAATTTTTTCGAACAAAATGAAGACTTTACGATTTCAATAGATACCAATAAAACTGAAATCCCTATTGAATCTGTTAGATCTTTTTTAAATAGGTTAGGTGTAGAACTCCCCATTTTTGTATAAATTCACATATCCTTTTGGCGTAATCACAACCGTATCTTCATAGCGAACCCCTCCCTTTCCAGAGAGATAGAGCCCCGGTTCAATAGTAATCGCCATACCTGCTTCGAGTTTGAGATTGCGATCAGGTCCATCGAACTTGATCCGGGGATATTCATGTACTTCGAGACCAATTCCATGACCCAACGAGTGGATGAAATATTCTTCAAGACCTGCATTTTTCATGACACGACGGGCTGCTAGGTCTAGTTCTTTAAGAGCCACACCAGGTCGACACTTGGAAAGTGCCACTTGCTGCGCTGCTTTGTTGATATCATGCAATTGGCGCAACTTGGGATCGACTTTTCCAATGAAATCCATCCGTGTCATATCAGAGGCGTAAGCCTCGAGCATCACTCCTAAATCAAAGAGGATGATGTCATTTTCTTTGCATTTGGTCTTTCCAGGATGGTGGTGGGGAAGAGCGGTATTTTTCCCAAAAGCTACAATCGGCTCAAACGACATACTCTCAGCGCCATTTTTTAGGCAATAGAGTTCCAGCTGTTTGGCGAGTTCAATTTCCGTAACACCAGGCCGCACCTTTTTGCGGATGTATTCGTAGGCTGCATAGGCAAATTTGGCGCTTTTTTTCATTTTT
>JAAKFC010000148.1 GCA_011065225.1 Chlamydiota bacterium | reverse complement strand
AATTTGGATTTGCATTTTAAAGGATACTTTTTCCTCAGAAGATCGCCTTCCTTTCGGGAAGCAAATTCCGGGTCAAATGCAATCCGTGCATTGGGAGGGATATCTGAGATCTTTTTGAGACCACTATCAGCACGCGCAATGAGAACGTATTTGTTGGAAAAGGCAAGGGGGTCTTGAAAAAGCAGATCATACTTTTGCTCTAAAGCTTTTTTTACGTAAGGAAAAAGGGGGCCTTCTATGAGAGGCTCTTTGAGGATTTCGAGAAGGGCCGTGCCCGTATACTCGAAATAGGTATCAATGGTTCCCGATCTGAGTGCATTGAAGCAAATGGTGGTCCCCTCTAGGTTGAAACATCGTTTTACTTTCAGATCTGTGTGATGTTCCACAAGCTGGGCTAGCATTTCTCCGAGGATGTGCTGCTCAGTACAGTTTTTAGAACCAATCACAATGTTTTTTTTTCCTCTAAAGGTCTCAAAACTTAAGGAAAAAAAAAGAATGAATAGAAATAGGCCTGTAAATAGGAAGAGGGTTTTGAGTTTTGTCTTGAGATTTTTCACTTTCGCACCGTCAGCCATTTTTCAAGAAGGGACATGCCAAGCTCAAAGAGGGCGGCAAGGCAAGCGGCTGGAATTGTCCCCGCTAAAACGAGTGTGGCGTTCATGCTTCTCAGTCCCTGCAAAATGAGATCGCCAAGACCTCCTGAGCCAACTAAGCTAGCAAGTGTGCACATGCCGATCGTCCATGCTCCCGCAATGCGAATGCCGGCTATAATCATGGGGATGGCATGAGGAGCTTGTACTTGGAAGAGGATCTGCCGTTTTGTCATCCCAAGTCCTGTAGCCACGTCAATCATGGTGGGACTGACTTGGGTAATGCCTGTGTAGGTGTTAGTGAGTATCGGAGAAATTCCATAGAGGGATAGTGCCAGAACTCCAGGGAGAAAACCAGTTGTGGGGATGGAGATGAAGTTGCGCACAGAGGCCAAGGTGACAACAATGACAGCAATCATTGCAAGACCAGGCATGGTTTGAATGAGCGAAATAGCTCGGATGATCAAGAGGGTCATTTTTTGATTTTTTTTGCGACTCAATGTGAAACCAAGTGGCAATGCAATGCAAATGGCAATTAAGAGCGATGAAAAGCTGATGAAGAGGTGCTGGGTTGATTTTTCTAAGATTGTCCAAAACATGACATAAGGCTCTCAAGTAATTGTTTGCGATGCAAGTCTCCAAGATAGGTTTCTTGATCGTAGACGCTTAAGGTTTCACTTTCATTAAAGGCAACTAAGGCTTCCATCCAGGAGCTGTTTAAGGAGACTTTTTGATCCGATCGCACTTTTCTAGATTTCAAGGCATGGGAAAACTTCTTGAGCGTTTGTGTTTGCAGAATAAGTTGAAACCTGTCTTTGCCTAAAAATGTATCAATAAAGGGATTGGCGGGGTTTTGGATCAATTCTTCCGGCGTAGAGATTTGCACGAGTTTTCCCTCTTCGAGAATGGCAATGCGATCCCCTATTTTGACTGCTTCGCTCAAATCATGCGTGACGAAAACAACGGTTTTTTGGATTTGGGATTGGATCTGCAGAAATTCGTTTTGCAATTGCTCACGCATAATGGGATCCAAAGCACCAAAGGGCTCGTCCAATAAGATGATAGGAGGATCGGCAGCGAGAGCCCTAGCAACACCGATTCGTTGTTTTTGGCCGCCACTTAGGTTCTCGGGGAAGAGTTCGCAAAAATGCTTTGGCTCAAGACCCACCATGTTGAGAAGCTCGTTGACGCGAGTTTTGATTTTGTGCTCAGGCCACTGCAAAAGCGTGGGAACAATTCCAATATTTTCGCCTACGGTCATGTGTGGAAAAAGACCGATGTGTTGAATGGCATAGCCAATATGGCGACGCAAATCAATGAGATCATGCTCGAGGATATTTTCGTCAGCAATATAGATTTTTCCTGAAGTGGCTTCAATCAGGCGATTGATCAAGCGAAGGGCTGTGGTTTTGCCACTGCCACTACGCCCCAATAGAACGAGTGTTTCTCCTTTTTGTATTTCGAATGAGAGTTCGAAAACAGCAGCCTTGCCTGAGGAAAATCGTTTGGTGACTTTTTCAAAACGAATCATTTTAAATAAGATAGCTTATGTCTCCTGTGTTGTATACAATTTTTCACCATGCTGGTACTGTAACGTGATGCATTTAATATCACCCAAAGAATTGAAACTGCAATATCCGGTTTCTGATAAGACAAAAGGGTTCATTTCTGAAAGTCGCAGGTGCATTGCACGAATTTTTGAAAGACAAGATCCTAGGCTTCTCATTGTCGTTGGCCCATGTTCTATCCATAATGTCGAGGAAGGTCTTAGCTTAGCGAAGGAATTGAAACGTCTAGCTGATGAGGTCAAAGATTCTTGCTTCCTTGTGATGCGAACCTATATCGAAAAACCGCGCACAAGGCAAGGTTGGAAGGGTCTTGTGCATGATCCTCATCTCAACGGATCACATGATATTGATGCAGGTCTTGCCATTGCACGCTCTTTTTTGGTTCAACTCGCAGAAATAGGACTCCCTGCAGCGATGGAATTTCTCACGCCCCATCTCGCTCCCTATATCGAAGATCTCATCTCATGGGGATGCATTGGTGCACGCACTTCTTCTTCGCAGATCCATCGCCTCCTCGCTTCTTACCTTCCCATGCCGATCGGTTTCAAAAATTCGGTCGATGGAAACGTCGACAGTGCCATCCATGGTGTTCATGTCGCCAGGGCATCTCATGCCTTCATGCATATTTGCGAAAATGGCCAGCTCCGTAAAGTGCAAAGTACTGGCAATCCTCATACGCATGTGATTTTGCGTGGATCCCTTTTAGAAACGAACTTCGATAGAGAAAGTGTACAAAAAGCACTTTCTGCAATGCGAAGAGAAGAGATCCCTCCGCGTGTTCTTATCGATTGCTCGCACGGCAATAGCCAGGGACACTATTTCAAGCAAAAAAAGGTGTTTCAATCGGTTTTAGAGCAAGTCGATGAGGGCAATAATCTCATCATGGGAATGATGCTAGAGACAAATTTGGAGGCTGGTTTACAAAAGATCCCCGCTCAATTGGGTGATCTTCAAAAAGGTGTATCGGTCACAGACGCCTGTCTTGATTTTTCCAGTACTGCAGAGCTCATCGAATCGGTCTCATTATCGAGATCAATGAGTTTAACCCAGAGCTGATGCTCCCAATCTGTATAAATCTCACCCTCACAAGTGATGATTTCGGCCCGATAAGCTAAAAATCCACCTGTTTTTTTGAATTCATTGTTGAGAACACAATAAGTCTCATATCCGACTGCAGTGTGGATGGGAAATTCCACACAAGTCTCAGTAAAATCTTGAAAAAGGATGTGGATTCGAAGAATGGGATCGAGATCGCGCACTGTGCGAGGGAGCCAATACTCTGCAACGATCATTTGCCCATTTGGAGGGGTTCTTGGATCGGGTGTGGCCACATTGGTACTGGCAAGATACGCCGATGTGACCTTTTGCTGATGGAGGACGAGGGCCGCTTGATCACAGCCAACAAGGGCAAAAAAAACCAAAACAAACAGAATACGAAAACTCATGAGGGCTCTATAATGAGTAGAAAATCGACTTTTTTCAAGGAAAAATGGCTAAAATGGCCGAATCTGTTGCTTGTGTGATTTTCAATGAGGCAAAAGATCATGTTCTTTTGATCAAACGGCGCGATATTCCGGTCTGGGTTTTGCCAGGAGGAGGGATCGAACAGGGCGAGTCTCCAGAAGAGGCCGCACTTAGAGAAGCAAAAGAAGAAACGGGTCTTGAAGTATCTCTAGAGCGGAAAGTTGCCTTCTATCACCCTGTGAATCGGCTTACAAAACCCACCCATTTTTATGAGTGCACAGCTGATGGAATCCCCCAAAAAGGATCCGAGACACGAGATATTGCTTTTTTTCCCATAAATGCTCTTCCTTCCAAATTAGTGCCATTTTATAAGACTTGGATCGAGGATGCTCTTCTCTTTTCCCCTGAAATAATTAAAAAAAAGATTTACAAGACT
>JAAKFC010000147.1 GCA_011065225.1 Chlamydiota bacterium | reverse complement strand
GGTACCTAGCTTTGCGAGATCGACTAAAGTTCTCTCACTATCTGCAAAGCTTCTGATGATGGCAAGTCTGTCTTTAAGCGTTCTCATCACAGGCTCAGAGAAAAATGCATCGCCCATCTCATCGAATTCGGCTTTTATGGTTTTGATGACATGATCAATTCTTTCTTCGGTAAGACCCTGGATGAACTCTTTTGTTTCTTCAGAAAGAGGAGCTCTTGCAAGTTGCAATTTTTTCCAGAGGTATTGACTTTTTAAGGCAATTCTTGCGCTTTTGGGAAGATGTTCTGTCGTAAAGTTATTCCCATTATCAATCATTTTGATATCTCTGATATGCCCTTCTTCATCCAATTGGACGAGCCAGTTATCCCCTTTTCGATCGAGACTTCCGATTAGATAGTCGATGATGGCAAATATTTGGAATTTTTGAAGATCTTCTTTATTTGCTTCTTTAGATGAAGGGAGCCTTACTTCAGCTGCTTCTCGATAATCTTGAACAAAGTGCTGGAACGATCCTTTCGCTCCATCCATTTCTACAATTTCGGTAGTGGGAACAAGATCGAGTCCGAGTTCTTGGACAAATCGATACGTCGCCCTTTCAGAGATCATAGCTCCTGCTGGTCTTTGATCAGGGAGTGGAAGAAAAAAGTCTTGATTCCGAATGATCTTCAGTTGGTTTAAAATAATGGCAAGTTTTCTTTTTAAATTTTCTTCTTTTAAAGGGTCGCCAGATTTATAGATAGCAATCGGCCTTTGGGTTAAATTAAAATAAATTTTTGACGAATGGCTCCCTTTTCCATTGAGAAGAGGCTGAATGCCTAGCCAAACACTCACTCGGGCGATTTTGCTGATATTGTTAGTTCCTTCAACTTCCTCTAGAAGTCGATTTTTTAGGGACTGAGGGATCAGCCGGCGATCAAATTCATCTGTACGGAATTGAGCAATGACTTCGAATACTCGGTTGATTCTATCTATATCTCTTTCATATTCAAGATATTGCAATATAGAAACAATTTGAGCTGTTGTTTTTTTTCTTATGTGAGGGGGGACAAAAATCCTATGAAAAAAATTATGTACCTTTCCAGGATTGTCTTTGCGTTTCTCGGCCTGGGTCTTGAGAACATGAAATATTTCATCTACAGGGCTACCTTCCCCGATAGAGGGAGCTCTAGAAGGAGCTCTTTTAAAAGGATAATAAGTCGATAATAGATCTAATATTTGCATATTCGCTATATTGTTTATATTATTTTGTTATTTATTATATAGTAATTTCTTATTTAATGTAAAGATTTTTATTAAGACTGAACGTGGTAAAAATTATTTTATAAAGTAAAAATTTGACCAATTCGTTCTCGAACAGCTAGCAGAATGGGGGCGGTTGGTACTCAACCTCCGGTGCCGGTTCGCGCCACATAGGCCACTTCACTTCGAGTCTAACTCCCTGCGGTTTATGGACTAAAGTATGAGAACAGGGCTCGCCCTTCCCCGGGGACTGCGTCTCCCGCTTCCAGGGCCGGCCTCCGGCAATTTTGCTTCACAAAATAGCGCCTATGGCTTCGAGTCCAACAGGTGAGCCAACCGATTGGCTCACTCGCCCCCAAAACAAAAGCCCCACAATGTGGGGCCGTTTTGGGGGCGGTTGGACTCGAACCAACGGAGACCGAAGTCGAGGGATTTACAGTCGGTATTCTATTCTCAGTCAGCTCAAACCACATGACACAGCCCCAATAAAATCAATCACTTAACGAAACGTCGATTGTGCTGGTATAAGCCCTTTTTGGCTGGTTTTATGTGTCCGAGTGCGTAAAAATTGCGTAAAGTTTATAGAGATAAGAGTCTAAGTATGTTTTTTGTTGCTAGGGCAGACTTCGTGATTGGGATCCCACCACAACAACCAAAAAATATTGCCATCTTTGATTCCCCAAATTCTTTCTTTCCCCGAGAGACGAAGAGAGTATAATTGGTCTTGGTCGTCCTTTTCAATTTGCAGTAGTCTTTTTTGAGCTTTTGAACAGAGGTCTTTCAAATCAACTAAATGAGACCCACTAATTCTAAGGTCTTGCCAAGTTAATTTTTGACAGGAGAATATTTTGCGAAAGATCCCCTGTAACTGTAATGGACTTATGTTTTTCCATCCCCATGAGCCGTCAGTATCCATTTGACCCTCTCTAAATTCCAAACAAGAGTTTTCATTTGGGACGTTCCCAGCTTTGGGTATTTTAGTTTCAGAAGGCGAGTTAAGCGCTTTAGGTATTTTTTTTGTTTTAAGGGACATTGAAACTAGGAAAGCTCTAATTGCTTAATGGAAAACCCTCAAGATCGACACCACTGTAATATTCAAGCATTGTGGATAATGGAATTTCTACTTGGCTTCTTTCTCCAGGGGAAATGCCTTTCCTTGCCTCAATCCATGGAGCCTCCATATGTGTAAGATCACTTAACCATTGGCCGGACTTATCGCCATATGCTTTTAATACTTGGTCTATAGTGTCTTTTTGATTTGATGAGAGCAAATCAGAATTGCCGCTAGTAATTTCCATAACGTAAAATGATCCTTTATGTTGGTCATAGAGTTCTTTCACTACTGGCCCATTAGCCCAAGCAAAAATTTTCTCTTCAAATAAAGGTTTTTCATCCCATACCAAAGACCAGGCTTGACAATAGTAAACCAATTTTTGCAACTTCCAAGAAGTGAGTTGATTGCTAGTTGATTGCTTTTCTAAAATGTATGCTGCTACATCCAAGGCTGACATAGATTATTCCTCCTCTAAAAGGGTAGTTCTGATCTCTTCCATGAGTTTACATTGCCTTTTTGATAAAATCAACTGGACTAATGCTTTACAGAGCTATTTCAACATATGGTCAATCTGCTCCTTATCCCATATCTATAAGATTAAAAGAGATTAAATGCTATAAGACTTGAAGAAAATTTATTTTCTGTATTGTTTTTTTCACTTAAATATATGTATTATATTGGCTGTTATTATTTTTTTTAATAGAAATTGCGAGTTTTATATGAATAAAATTGTATTAATTATTTTAGGGGTTGTATACACATTTCAGTTCAAGAATTGGGTTTTGATGTCGTCGGCTATTCCTCAAGTTTTTCGTCTGCGGCTCGCTCCGTGTCTATGAACACTGCAGCTCGTCGCATTCAAAAAACTTGAGGGCCTCCTGATCAAAATTCCAATTCTTGAACTGGAATGTGTATATTTGCTTCTGCAGGTTATTCTTATCAATCATCTTTTTATAAAAAAAAGAATTTATGGGAACAAAATCATATTCAACCTGATGGTCGTGGTGGCTACTATAACCATAAGCCTGGAACAGGAATTTGGGAAGATGAACATGTTACTCCCGATGGCCATGGAGGGTATTATATCCATAAACCTGGAACTGGTCTATGGGAGGATGAGCATGTTATATCTGATGGGCATGGCGGTGTCTATTATTGAGAATGATTGATATTAAAAGGGATCATTGAAAATGAAACGATTTTTCTTATTTTCACTTTCTATAACATTACTATGCGGCTGCAGCTTTTGTGGATTCAAATTATGGAAAATCGAACGAACCAAAAAGGAAAAAATTGCAGCATCTCAACGGAAAAAGGAAAGGCTTGATGAGTATTATTTTTCCGAGTTCAAGATTGGCTATTTAATGGTATTAGATGACTCCTACTCCAGAATCTATAGAAAAGAGGGAAGAGAGTGTATCGATCAGGCGAAAATTAATATGATCCAAGACGGATATAATAGGGCGGAAATTGAAGAGGTGAAAGAGAAAGCTATGGAAAAAGCTGATGACGCAATAGAACGTCGAAAAATGATAAAATATGAACAATAAAATTGGATGTGTAAATATTACACTTTCGAGGTAGCTATTTTAATAAGCTCCCTCAGATATTTGCTTTCTGTCAAGCTTTCTGCTGAGTAAAAACCATGCTTAGTGTTCGCTATTTTTACTTTTTCTTTGCCTTCTTCTGTTTTCGCTCCAGAACTTTTTCCACCGTGGAATCTACATCGCCCGTTAGGCATTGCGGGCTGTCTACAGGGCTTATAGTTATTAGTTCTTGCTTTGGCTTCACATTC
>JAAKFC010000146.1 GCA_011065225.1 Chlamydiota bacterium | reverse complement strand
TGATCAAACATTGGTGAGTAAATTTTTTATAACCTTGCAAATTGAGAAAAGCGAGGCCACATGCCTCTCCATCAAAATAAGAGGTAAGGCTGGCCCCCTTCCTACAAAAGATTTCCCAGACCCGAACCGAATCTTCAATTTCGCGTACATCATACATAGGGAAATACTGCAGGGTTTCAGGCTCGAGCAAAAGCCGCTTAAAAAGCTCCCCATCTTTGATCTGGCTCTCGTCGATTTTCAAATTCAAAGTTCACACTCCATCAAAATTCTGGGATAGTATTTCCCCTTTTCTTTGACATATTTTTCTTGCCTTGCAAATTCCTCAAAGCCGAGTTTTTGCAAAAGAGAAACGATTGGATTCGCATCGAGGACTTCTGCATGAATCAATTCCAGCGAGAAATTCTCCTTCCCCAAGTGTTTCAAGTTGCGGATGAGAGAATACCCCACTCCTTTTTTTTGATATTCGGGATCTACAATGATTTGGAACATTGCATGATGCGCCACTTTTCGATAGGGCATCAAGTAGAAAACACACATTCCAACAGGCTGTTTTTTAATTGTCGCCGTCAAAGAAGCATTGTAGCGACAAAATCCAATCCAAATCCGAATGAAATTTTCGAGCTCTTCATCATCCTCTGGAGGATACCAATGGAGCATTCCCTTAGTCTTGAACCACTCGCGCAAAAAGGACATATCCTGAACTGTCGTATAACGAATGTCATAATCTTTTGACTCAGTGATAGACATTACCCAAATTCCTTTAGAAAGGCATTGATGAAATCATCGAGATCGCCATTCATTACCGCATCAATATTTCCCACTTCATACTTCGTTCGCGTATCTTTGACAAGAGTATAAGGCTGAAAAACATAATTGCGAATTTGGCTGCCCCACGCAATTTCCATTTTCTCGCCACTCATTTCCTTAAGTTTCCTCTCACGCTCGAGACACTCCTTTTCATATAGTTTTGCCTTGAGAAGCTTCATTGCTGTTTCACGATTTTGAATCTGACTCCTTTCATTTTGGCAAGAGATGACAATTCCGCTCGCAATGTGCGTAATGCGCACTGCAGAATCAGTCGTATTGACATGCTGCCCACCAGCTCCGGAAGCGCGAAAAGTATCGACCCGAATTTGATCGGGGCGAACCTCGATTGCAATATCCTCATCAATGTCTGGGATCACATCAACAGAGGCAAAACTGGTATGCCGCCTGGCATTGCTATCAAAAGGAGAAATGCGAACGAGGCGATGGACCCCTTTTTCTGCCTTGCAATAACCATAGGCAAAGGGACCAGTGATCTTATAAGTAATATTTTTGATGCCCGCAACTTCCCCATCGACCCGATCGATTGTTTCGATCTTCCAACCTCTTTGAGCAACCCACCTCTCATACATGCGCGCTAACATCTGCGCCCAATCACATGCCTCAGTTCCCCCTGCTCCTGAATTGATACTCAAATAACAGTTTTTGGGGTCGAGCTCACCGGATAACATTTTTCGGATTTCTAGATCTTCCAATTTTTTTTCAATTTTGCCTAATTCGCCAATCAATTCTTGATAAAACTCAGTTTCATCCGATTCACTGACGTCGGGCAAAAGCGCTTTCACATTTTCAAAACGCTCCTTAAGTTGTTGATAGGGAATAGTCCAGATTTTGAGCTCATTGGCTTCATCGATGATTTTTTGCGCTGCTGCTGCATCTTCCCAAAAATTTGCAGCTTCCATCAAACGAGTGAGCTCTTCTACCTTTGCTTGCTTTTTGGGCAAGTCAAAGATACCTCCACATGTGAAGGAGACGGGAATCGATGCTTTTCATTTTTTCAAGATCTTGATCATGCATATCCTCCAGTATATCTCGTATAGGGAATCGATGCAACATCCAGAAAAATCTTCATTTACCGTTTACCACGCCTTTACATTAATCTGTGCTTCGATATAATGTTTATGATTTCGAAGAAGAGGGAAGTTTGGACCCCTTTAAATTTTAACCAATCCCTATAGGAGGTAACAATGAGCGCTGCAAATCCCGTAGCTGCAGGAGCTACTACTAGCACTTTTGAGAATGTGAAACAAGGTGCACTCAATGCGGTCAATTGGATGGGTAAGCAAATCCAATGGCTCACAAGTTCAATCAAAGAGTATGCAGTCAAAGTTTTCGAGTGGGCTAAGCCTTTTTTCCAAAACATTGGAAAAATGCTCGGTGAAACTTATGACAAAGTAAGAGAATTCACGATTACCAATAAAGAAGCATCTATTGCCGTTGGCATTACAGCTGTTGTTAGTATAGGATTGGGAATCGGAGCATATCTCTTATGCTGCAACAAAGAAGAAGCAAAAGATGAGCCTAAAAAAGATGATTCTAAAAAAATCTTTGCATAAGCCTTACTAGAAAAACCAAAAGGCGAGTAAAGCAATTTACTCGCTTTTTTTCATTTTTAGCTGCATTGAATGAATCTCTGAAATAGCATACACCCAATTCCATGATGGTTTTTTCAGAATTTCTTGATGGAATTTTAAGCGACCTGCTTCCATAAATGCAGACACCTTCACTCCACTAGGCACGCGAATGCGCAAATCGCCTCGCAAAGTCACATCTTCTGCATAAAACTCTCCAGATTCTTCGATAAAAATTTCACACTTCTCTTTATGTACAATTTCATCTTTCCAAAACGAGCGTGAAGCTTCGCGATTGATTCCAGAGTTACGCACCAGCACATTTTTAAGAATGCATTTCCCTGTTTGATCACTGTAATGCAAAATCCCCTCTTCATCTCGATGGCCCATGATGGCATCACTTGTGATCTGCAAACTACCATCAACATCGAGATTTTCCACATAGAGATCAGAAATTTGAAGCTTCACCTCCGCACCCATTGCCAGCCGCCCATTTTTCAATTTTTGTGCAATGATTTCATACTGCGGACCCAAAGCTGGGTGATAGAGAAAAATAAAGGGAGGCCCATCCCAGAAAAAAGAAAGAGGATCCTGCAAAGACAGAACATCAAACCCACAAAAATTTTCAAGAAGATCCCGCGCATTTTCAAGAAGATCGAGATAACACTGCTCAGGAGTTTGGAGCATAGAAGAGCCAAAAGCAAACTCCTTTTTAATTGTCGAAATCGTCTTTTTTCTATTATTGGTTGTGATGAACGTTCTCTGAAGCATTTCTTCTTCGACTAAAGCATCCGCAATATTTTGCATCATCGATTCCAGTCGCAAAATTTCTTTTTCGAGCATATTTCCCTGATGGTCCTTGCATTTCATCTTTTTTGCATTCACGAGCATGCCAGGGATGGGACATTTCATCAGAAGTTCTTCGATTGTCTGCAGATCTACAAAGAGAAGATTTGTATTCGCAAGGAGATCCTCTTCCTCCACTTGAAAATGCTCGAAATCGCAATACTCAATATTGGTGAGGCAAAACCCCTCTTTCGTTTCAATGACTACATTGACCCCTTCACTCACCCCTTTAGCACGAGGACAAGCCGCAAACCCAAAATCTTTCCCCTCTTGAAATCCGATACCCAAAAAGGCGAGAAGGCCATAATCTATGCCAGCAATGACATTATTGATCTGCCGCATAAGGGCCTTTGTTTTCCCCTTTTCTTTGAGCCATTTTAATGCCCCCGACTCTTTTGCCAGTTTCCAAATCACTCCATGTCCACCAGGTTTGAGTAAAAGCTCAGAAGGACCTACCATGCACCACTGCCCCAAACAGCTCATTGTGGGAACAAGCGGTTGTGAAAAGAGAAAAAAATCTTCCTTCCTTCTCCCAAACCATAGCTCCTCTTTAAGCATTTGTTGCAAATGCTTTGTGCCATTTTTTTCTGCAGAACTCATAAGGACAACAGGAACGCAAATTTGTTTTCCAAACAACTTCCAATAGAGAAACTCGCGCGCCTGCAAATCCTCAATCAGCCTTTCTAGAAGTGTTTTTTCTGCGAATTCCATAGTGGCAGCAATTTGAAAAGCTCCCGTTCTTTCATTGCGAAGAGACAAACGATCTGCAGCCCCTCCCACAGGATAAATTTCTGCAAGCCCTGAAAGACTTCGAATTCCGAAAACAATACTTTCTCGTACAGAATCTGTACACTTGGCAATATTGT
>JAAKFC010000145.1 GCA_011065225.1 Chlamydiota bacterium | reverse complement strand
ATGAAGAAAATACTCGAGAGAGCTGGATTCACCCTAACACCCAGTCAAAAAAATCCCGAGATCATCAATGCAAATTTTTTTTTGTAAGGCAATCTACTAAAATGCCTGGCATCTTTAGAATTCTTGCATTATAACTTTTACAAGCTATAATCATGTCCTATCTCTCTATGGAAGAGTGGCAGAGTGGCCGAATGCGTCTGTCTTGAAAACAGAAGTGCCGCAAGGTACCGGGGGTTCGAATCCCTCCTCTTCCGACAACGCAACCAATTCGAACCTTTGGTCTCATCCAATAGAGCAAGGGTTTGAATATTCGTATGGGCAACATAATACGAACGGTTTTGGATCAGCCTCCTGAATTTCAAATGGAGGAACCAGAAAGCAGATGGCGGGCAAAGCGTTTTTTGATACGAAAAGTGGCTAGAAACCGGCAACAGCGAGCACTTAGAGGACATTATCAATTACAATGAGGAGGATGTTCGTGCAACGGAATGTCTTTTTCACTGGTTGCAAAAAAAAGCAACAAATCCAAAAACCAATCTTGTGACGATGAATGATTCTGAAGGAAATCCTCTCTCTTTCGCTTTTGCCCTTTTATGCATAATTCAAAAACTGATGGTTTTGTCGTCACGAGACCTCGAACAAGCTTTAGGCGAAATCGCACATGTCCTGTATTACAAAAAAATTGATGAAGCGAATCAAATTTTGATCGAGAAATATCTTTCTTCACCGTCCTTTAATGATCTTTTGCCACCTTTAAAATCCTCTGATGGAACTATTAACTACCTTTTTACTTCGAGCGCAATACGTCTCTTTAGCAACTTATTGGTTTTCAAATTTGATCATAGAAGGGGAAATTTGAAATTCCAAATGATGCTCGTTCGAAACGGATTGCATATTCCTCATTCAGACAAGGATGTTCGATCTTCGATAATCCCTCTTTTCCTACTGGCGAATCAGCTTATTGTCCATATTGAAAATGATCTAGCATTTGATGATCAAACGCATTTAGATGCTCCTCAAATTTACTATTCAAGGATTCAAGAAGATCCACTAGCCATGATTGGGAGGGGAATGCTTCTATACGATACAGTATATTTTAATGAAAAACTTCAAGATTTGCTCGGTATGAACATGTCTGAACTATCAGAAAGTCTTTTCCTTCTTTTTGTGCATATACAAGCTCATCAACCTGCAATAATCGATCCTGAAATAACTTTTCGAAGAATTATTCAAGATGATCAGAAATTGAGAATTAAAAAGATTTTGGATTTACTTTCGGTCGAAGCGAGAAGCATAAATGCTCTATACTCAGAGATAGCCTCGACTTTTAATATAAGGTATATTCAAGACCAAACATGTAGAGGTAAGCCCTTTTTGAAAAGTAAAGACCGATACATTTGCATCCGACCCGATCAAATGACTTCAGCCTTTTGTGACTTTCCGTATCATTACGTGCTCAATGTACTATCTAAAGAGGACAAAGAAAAGTTTTTCAAGGAATCTGGGGATGCATTTGATCAGTATATTGCAACAATATCCCAAAGGGTTTTGGGGAATAAATCGATAAAATATTACTACAAAAAAAAGCCTTATAGGGATAATCAATCCTCCGATCTTCATCTCGAGATTGATGAAAATATGCGAGTAATTATCGAAATAAAAGGTGCAAAAGAAAACGATGATGTCAGAATTGGAGATAAGCAGGCACTCTGTGATAAATTTATTCATTTAGGCGGGACAGAAATAAAGCCAAAAGGTGTTTTGCAAGTCATCAAAGATGCAAAGAAATTTAGGGGTGATCTCCCTTTTTCAAGAGAGATTTTCACGGTCATTATTTTTTTAGGTCGATTTCCTGAAACCGGTGATTTTGATGAGATGGTCAAACGTGAAATCGAAGGGAGTTTGGAGTATAAGGAGTATCTGGAAAATGAAAAAAATTATCCTACTATTTGGTTAAGTGCATCAACCGCTGAACTTTTATTTAGTGCGATGGCTCAGGGGGTAAATGTCAAAGAACTCTTTAAAAATATTATCTATGTTGTCCCTTCTCAAATTAGGGGTAGAATTGTCGAGCATTTATCCCTGCTTAAAAAGAACGTTTCTCTATCACCGCTCTTTGAAAATGAATTGAGACAACTATCAGAAAAATGCCGAGAAATGTTGGAAGAATAGTCATTGGTCCGATATTCTGCAGCCTCTAGCTACAGTTTTTCTGTTGATTTGCAGCCTAGTCGCGATTTCCTTGTTGGTCATGCCGAGTGTCTTTAGTTCCTTGATCTTTGGAGAAAGGATTTGGTAAAGCGGGGTGACTTCGAAGCAGGGGATTTTGATCTGGATGGGAATGAGGGACGTGGTGCGAATTGGTCCCTGCCGCGTCCGTAAAAAAAAGCCCAGCATTTGCTGGGTTTTTTATGGAAGAGAGCAAGTGAATAGTTTCACTTGCGTGTGGGATTCGAAGTCGAAGGGCTTGGCCGATCGCTTTAGTGTCACTAAAAATCGTTTAGTGACACTAAAACGATTTTTGCGACACAAAAGAGATTTTCTAATTGTCCCACTGCTTGTGGGACTTATTCCATCTCGAAAGTTTTAACTTGGCTTATTTCGATCTCAAAAAGTTTTGCGAATAGCTTATTTTCATCACATTCTAAAAGTTGATCTACTTCTCTTTCCCGTATAGAAATTTTCTCTGCATTTGGTAGAAGATCTTTTGATATTCTTACTTCTTTACCTACAAGTTGATTTAAGGATTCGCGAATAAAAACTTCCCAAAACTTTTCATCTCCTTTAAAAGCGATACCTCTTTTGCGGAAAGCATCTACTACACGACAATAGAGGGTGATTTCTTTGCAGGTAGGAATGAGCGATTTCACTGCATTTTCAACAAATGATCCAGATGAAGAATTAATGTGTTTTCTGAATAATTTAAAGGCTTCATCTCCTTTAAAATATTGGAAAACCGATGAAAGTTGAGATTTAAAAGAAATGTCATGAAGAAGGTGTTGAATGAAAAAATCACTAATTGTATCAAAATCCTTTTTACTGATAATAGATCTATTGGAATTGGAATCTTGTTCAGATATAGTGTCGATCATTTGTAGTAAAATAATTCGCCAAGAAGGATGATAAACCAGTTCTACAATCCGATCAGCTAAATGATTGGGCAATGTTTTTTTATAATTAATAATCGAATGAAGAGTATTAAGGTGATTAGTAAAAAACAGCATTCCATCGATTAATAAATATAAACTAACCGAAGCTGCTCCCACGCATGGAAAAATAGTATGTTGCAGCGTTTGTTTGGCAACTGTTGCATAGGAAACTTTAGAACTTCCAGAAACTTTTTTCGCATAGTTTAGAAAACTATTTTCATCAGATTCTGACCTAGGGGCTTCTTCACCTATCATCTCAATTAGAAGAGAATTAATATATTCTTTTAAATGTTTTTTTACTTCTTGTTTTTGTTGAATTGCTTCTACTCCACCAGGAGCTTGTATCAGCTTTGATTTATTAAAAAGAGAAATAATGGATTCCGATGATTCTCCTTTTTGTAAGCTTTCCAGAATTTTTTCCCCAACTTCAACAACGTCTATTTCTTTATTTCTCCCAAAACCATCCAATTCATAATCCATGACTTCAACGCCATTTGCATATAGGATTGCCTGCGCAAAAAGGTGGGGATCAGAGAGCTGTTTCACCCCAAATTCAGTCACGAGATAAGTCAATAATTGCATTAAGACGTCTTTTCCTTCGAGTTCATAGACACATCCAAGAAGGCCTTTTTTTAAAGACTGCGGAGTGATGGGCTCTAATCGTTTTTTTAGCAATCCATTGATCCGTTTTTCTAAAGCTTCGTCGAGTTTTTCCTGCAAGTTTTCGGGTAATAGACCATCTTCAGGATCAGACAAACCTTTTGGAAGAGAATTATGTTTCTTATGCCAATGCAATCTTCCAATCATTCTCTCTTCATCTGTCTTAAATTCTTTCGTATCTAAATATGTTTCTATTTCTTTTTGCTCTGAAAGCGATTTGGCAAGCGTTTTGAGCAAAATTCCTTTTAAATCTTGGGGTGAATTTTTCTTCGAAAATTCATCTACTTTAGAGCAGATATTGAGAAACAAATGTTC
>JAAKFC010000144.1 GCA_011065225.1 Chlamydiota bacterium | reverse complement strand
GCCTCTTTTTAACATGCTTGGTTTTCGCATATTCAATTTTTTTACCTTAGTATTTTACACTTAGAGGATTTTTCTAAGGAACCACATATACTTTCCAAATACCATTTGTGGTCTAAAAACCACAATTCGCAAAAATGCGAAAGCACAGTTTAAAATATTCCAACTTTTTCAAGAAGGAATATTTTGCGCCACATCACGGCCCTAAAGGACCGTGTTTTTCGGCGCTTGGGGATAAAAAGCTAGGGGAGCACGACAAAAAATTTTGAGTGCTGTACACTCATCTTCTATGAGCGAATTTCTCACAAAAGAGGGACAAAAATATGAAGATTTTGCCCTTGTCAATTACTGCCCCATCGAAGAACTGCAAGCTACATTGCGCGAGCTGATTCACCTCCCGACAGGTGCACACGTGATGCACCTTGAAAATAATGACCCGGAAAATCTGTTTTGCCTTTCGTTCAAAACGCTGCCAAAAAATTCGAATGGAGCTCCTCATATTCTCGAACACACGGTTTTATGTGGTTCGCGGAAATTTCCCGTAAAAGATCCTTTCTTTTCCATGAACCGGCGCAGTCTCAACACTTTTATGAATGCCATGACAGGAAGTGATTTCACTTGTTATCCAGCCGCGACACAGATCGAAAAGGATTTTTACAATTTACTCGAGGTTTATCTCGATGCTGTCTTTCACCCAACACTTCATGAGCTCAGCTTTTTACAGGAAGGACACCGCCTTGAATTCACACAGCCTGACAACCCCGAAAGTCCTCTTGAATTCAAGGGAATCGTCTACAACGAGATGAAAGGGGCGATGTCTTCAGTAGACACGCGGATTTGGCAAGCCCTTATGGAATCTCTTGTTCCAGATCTCACCTACTCCCATAATTCTGGAGGCGACCCAAAAGAGATTCCCAATCTCACCTATAAGGATCTGATCGCCTTTCACGAGACCTATTACCACCCGAGCCGCTGTCTTTTCTTTTTCTATGGCAATTTCCCTCTCAAAAAGCATTTGGACTTCATTACAGAAAATGCTTTGACAGGAGTACAAAAGCTTCCGCCCCTCGATGGCATCGGACATCAAAACCGGTTCAAAAAGCCGATCCAAAAAACGGTTTCCTATCCGATTAGCGAAGAAGAAGATCTCGAAAAGAAACACATCTATGCTTTTGGATGGCTCACAACTGCTCTTCTCAACCAGGAAGAGGTTTTAGCTCTTACAGTCCTCGATTCAGTTTTGATGGATACAGACGCCTCTCCTCTTAAAAAGGCTCTTCTCGATACAAAACTCTGCATCCAAGTCGAGAGCTGTATGGATGTTGAAATGACTGAAGTTCCTTTGGCATTCATTTTCCGTGGATGTGATGAAAATGCTGCAGAAAAGATTGAAAAAACTCTCTTTGAAAACCTAGAAAAAATCTCGAAAGATGGGATTCCTTATTCCCTTGTAGAAGCCTCGCTGCATCAACTCGAATTTTCCCGCACTGAAATCGGAGGAGATCACTCACCCTTTGGGCTCACGCTTTTTTTCCGTTCTGCCCTTACCAAACAACATGGGTGTAGCCCTGAGCATTCTCTCACCCTCCATACCCTTTTCCAAGAGATTCTCGAAAAGGCCAAAGATCCTTATTTTTTCTCCCCCCTGATTGAAAAATATCTTTTGCATAATCCCCATTTTGTCCGTCTCTCTTTTGATCCCGATACACAGCTAACAGCAAAAGAGGCCAAAGAGGAAAAAGAGCGGCTCAAAAAGATCAAAAAAACGCTCACGGAAAAGCAAATCGCTCGTATTTTGGATGAGACGAAAAAACTTGTTACTTTTCAAGAAAGCTCAGAAAAGCAAAAGCTCGATTGTCTTCCCAAAGTTACCTTGGCAGATGTCCCTGCCGAAACCCGTGATTTTTCCCTGCAAACCAGGCAGCGCCGTGAAATGGAGATTTTTCACCATGATACTTTTACAAATCACATTCTCTATACTGACCTCGTCTTTGACCTTCCAAACTTAAATCAGCAAGAGCTGATGGACTTGCAACTCTTCATCATTTTTTGGTCTGAGCTGGGGGCTGGGAAGCGTTCTTACTCCGAAAATCTTGAAGCACTCCATGCCCATACGGGAGGGATTGGGGCTCACATCTCGTTGCACGTACAAGCGAGCGACCCCATCCATTCAAAACCTTCCTTGCAACTGCATGGCAAAGCGTTAAAACGCAATACCGAAATCTTTTTTTCCCTTTTACAAGAAATGGCAACAGATCCCCGTTTTGATGAGAGCAAACGGATCAAAGAACTCGTGCAAAAGTTGCACAATTCTTTGCAAAATCGACTCACCCGCAATGCGATGCGTTATGCCACACAAATTGCCCTTTCTTCCTTTTCTGTGCCCAATCACATCAATGAGATGTGGTATGGCTTAACCTATTACAATTATATTGACAAACTCGCTAAAAATCTCGATCAAGAACTTTCACCGCTTCTTGATCGCTTGCAAGCTCTCAAAGAAAAACTTCTTTGCGCTGGTTCACCTCATCTCATCCTCACCTGCGATCAGAATACCTTTGCCGATCTCGATAAAAAAGATTTTTACGGCCTACCGAATCTTTTGACAAAACCCTATATCCCTTGGAAAGGAGAATTCTCCCTTAAGAGTGTTCCAGACCAGGCTCGCGTGATTCCCTCCCCTGTTGCCTTTACCACGCAAGGATTCAAAACCGTGCATTATACCCACGAGGATGCTCCCGCCCTGCTAGTTTCCACCTGTCTTCTTGAAAACAAAATTTTACATCACCGGATCCGCGAACAAGGCGGAGCCTATGGCGCTGGAGCCAGCTATAACCCTCTTTGGGGCAACTTTTATTTCTATGGGTACCGAGATCCCCATATTGCGCACACCTTGCATGTTTTCCGCGATGCCGTCCATGAAATTTCCGATGGAAATTTCGATGCAAATGACCTTGAAGAGGCGAAATTAGGCATTATCCAACATTTCGACACTCCTACTTCGCCAGGAAGTCGCGGCATTGTTGGCTATATTTGGCAGCGCGATGGCAAAACCCGCCAGATGCGACAAAATTTCCGCGACCGGCTTCTCACCCTCACTCCAAAAGATGTGCAATCTGCCCTAGAGCAACATCTTCTTAGCCAGATCAACAAGGGAACTGTTGTTACCTTTGCCGGTAAGGAACTCCTCGATAAAGAACTTCCCTTGATTGAAGAGAAAAAACTGAAAATCCTCCCTATGAACCTATCTCAGTAAATTTCATTGGATCTCTCTAGGAAATTTATTGAGATAGGTTCTTCTCTTGAGATTTACTTTTCTCTAGTGCATACTTATGGTCTAGGGCCAAAATAATAGGAAATGAATATGCGCCGCTTGATCATTCTTTTTACTTGCATCTTTTCAGTGAATTTTCTTTTTGCAGCAAGTGAGTGCGCCTGTACACCACAGCAAATTTCAAAAGTCTTTACAAAAGTGGCAAAAAAAGCCACCCCCGCCGTCGTCTACATCAAAGCAGAAGGCGTGGGAGAAGAGGACGCGCGTGAATCTCTCCAAAGTCCTGGACAAACGAGCCCTTTTGAAGATGATTTCTTTAACCGTTTTTTTGGAACACCCAATCGCAAAGCTCCTCGACAAACCATTTCCCAAGGTTCCGGGTTCTTCGTCAGCAAAAATGGTCACATCCTCACCAATGCCCATGTCGTGAATGGAGCAAGCAAGCTCACTATTGTCCTCCATGACGGACGGGAGATGACCGCCGAAATCATCGGTTTAGATGAGAGCACCGATGTCGCAGTCATTAAAGTCGATGGGAAAAATTTTGACTACATCCCCCTCGGCGACTCGGAAGAGATGGAAATTGGAGAATGGGTAATTGCCATCGGAAGCCCTTTTCAGTTGCAGGCTACCGTTACCGTTGGGGTCATTAGCGCAAAAGGAAGGCAAAACCTGCGCATCACCGATTTCGAAGATTTCATCCAAACCGATGCTGCAATCAACCCAGGAAATTCAGGTGGTCCCTTGCTCAATCTCGAAGGACAAGTGATTGGGATCAATACTGCCATCGTCTCAAAAAGCGGCGGCTATGCGGGAATTGGTTTTGCCATCCCAAGTAATATGGCAAAGCACATCATGAATCAAATCATCGATAACGGAACCGT
>JAAKFC010000143.1 GCA_011065225.1 Chlamydiota bacterium | reverse complement strand
TTTGCTAAGGCCATAGAAAGTCGTAGGTTCTAAAACATCTTTTTCAGACATGGGGGCATTTTTTTTGCCATATTCTGAAGATCCTCCCACGTGGAGGAAAGATTCATAATCAATATCCTTTGTTGCTCTAAGGAGATTAAATGTCCCAATCATATTACTTGTTAAAATTTTGAAATTATCGTTGTGAAGAGAGGAAACTCCATGGGCCGCTAAGTGAAAAATCACAGAGGGGGAGATTTGTTTGATTAGCTGCTGTAGAACTTCAAAATTTTCGAGATCGACTTTGTGCAAAAAAATGTGAGGAATCAGTGGCTCGAGTCTCCAAAGATTACTTTCAGGCCTGACAATCACATGTATGTCTACCTGTTTTTCAAGCAATTTTCGGACTAAATTTGCTCCAATGAAGCCACTGCCGCCAGTAACTAAAATAGATTGCATCCGCTAAAATTCGCAAATATGGTACTTTATTTCAAGGAACTTTTTGCTTATGGAAGAAAATCCACAAAAATATACCAAAGAACAAATTCAGTATTTGAAAGGAATTGAATGTGATCACTTTTGGTTCAAGGCAAGACGACTATTGATTTTGCGTCTTTTGCAGAGATTTGTTCCTAGAGAAAGCTCTATTCTCGAAGTGGGATGTGGGACTGGAGAGAATTTAATAGCACTTAAGCAAGCAGGCTATCATGGGATTGGACTAGATTTACAATCTGAAGGTTTGAAAAATCCATCACTAAAACTTGTCCAAGGTGATGCGCGTTCCCTTCCCTTTCAGGATGCTATGTTCAATGTTGTTCTTTTAGCTGATGTTCTTGAACATGTTGAAGAAGAAGAGGTGCTTCCTGAAGTTTTTAGGGTTTTAGCCCCTGGGGGGTGGCTTTGATCACAGTCCCGGCTTATCGTATGCTTTGGAGTCATAGAGATGATAAGGCGGGGCATCTTCGTCGATATAACCGAAGAGACTTGCGAAAAATTGAGGGCGAATATCAATGGGAGTTAGAGTTTTTGGGGGGATACCAATTCTTTTTATTTCCACTTTTTTTGATTTCTCGCCTTTTTTTGCGTGCACCTGATGTAGAAAATAAAATGATTCCGGGATTGAATCAACTCTTTTTCTGGATCAATTCTTTAGAAGTTAAATTGGGGATGCAATGGCCATTTGGATCCTCTCTTGTTGCAATTTTGAGAAAGAATGATGTATACAGATTGTGATTCAAAAATCGATTTTTCACGGCGTCGACTTATCTTCAAATTTGTCACCTGTTCCTTACTCCGTGTCTATAAACACTGCAGCTTGTCGCAGTTAAAAAATTTGAGGGTCTCCTTATGAAATTTCCAATTTTTGCATCACGATCTGTATATTTTGAGCTTTGCTTATTTAGTATTGACCCTTTGCTGATTAAAAGAGCAGGCGTAGATTCCATCATAGTCGACTGGGAAAATAAAGGGAAAAGCGAACGGCAAAATGGTTTTGATACACAAATTAATGCCCATTCGATAGAAGATCTTCAAATTGTGAGAAGAGCAACAAAAGCCAATGTGATTTGTCGGATCAATGCAATAGGATTGCACTCAGAAGTAGAGATTGAAAAAGCAATAGAATTGGGTGCAGATGAGATTTTTATTCCAATGGTTCGATCTCTACAAGAAGTAGAATGGGCGCTACATAGAGTGGACAAAAGAATTGGCGTTGGAATTCTCATAGAAACAAATGCTGCTGTTGAAAATGCGGTGCAATTGGGGCAATTGCCACTTAGCCGGATTTATGTCGGATTGAATGATCTGGCGATAGAAAATCAAAGTCGCAATATCTTTCTCCCCATTGTGAATGGGGTGTTGGAAAGAGTCAGAAATTCTATTGCACTTCCATTCGGATTTGGGGGATTGACGTTGCAGGACAAAGGGTTTCCCATTCCCTGTCGACTATTGATTGGGGAATTGGCTCGTCTGGGGTGCCATTTTAGTTTTTTGAGGCGTTCTTTTTTGGCTGATATCAAGGGAAAGGATCTTTCTTTTGAAGTTGATCGTCTTCGAGGTGCTATTGAAGAAGCAAAATGTAGAACTTCTCAAGAAGTGCATAGAGATCATGAACAATTATTAGAAAAAATTAAGCTTTTAGAGGTTGGGAATTGCGCGCTCATTTGAAATTCAAATATATAATTATTTGTGTTTTTTTGTGTTTGTGGTTTTGTGTTTTTCAGGAAATCAATACAGATGATGAGACTTGGTTTTTACAAGTTGTAAATCGAGTTCTTTCTGGCGATGTTCTCTATCGAGATGTATTTCTCGGGGTCACCCCTCTTTCTGTTTATATTCCTGCTTTTTTTTGCTGGATTTTTGGTTCAGAGCTACTTGTCGTGCGATTAGTTCATGCGCTTTATTTTGCAGTGGGAATTTTTCTTTCATGCGGCATCCTCAAAGAATTGAAAGGATCTCACTCATTTTCTTTTTTATTTATCCTTTCTTTTTTTGTATTTGCACATTCACAGGTGACATGGGGATATTCAGGATATAATGCACTCGCGAATGTCTTCTTTTTGGGGTGTTTTTATTTCACATTAAGATGGATCAACTATTTTTCAATAAGGCAACTCGCACTTGCGGCTGCCATGGCTGGACTTTGTTTTTGTACAAAACAAAATGTGGGGGCTCTTGCTTTTATTTGTCTTTTGACTGTTTTTATTGTGGTGAGTAGGCATGCAAGAATTAAGAGCATGCTTGTCTTATTTTTTTCTTTTTCCATAGTCATTGCAGCTTGCCTCATCTCTTCTGCAATTCAAGGGGGATGGGGAAATTTCTTAGATTATGTGATTTTCAACAAAAGCCGTTATCTTAGGTCTGGGCACCCCAATTATTTCCTAATCCCTTCTTCATGGGATAGTTACTCCATTTTTATTTTTATAGCTCCTTTTTCACTTGTTTTTCTCTTGATATTTTCTTTTATTAAAAGAAAAGTTGAGTCTATCATTTTATGGATTTTTTTGTTTGCAGCTATTCTCACTCTTTATCCTCGTCCAGACAACGCTCAAAAAATGCTATGTATTCCCTTCGTTTTGATTGCCATTGTATATTTTTTTGATTCATCCAAATTCAAAAAAGGCATTCTAGGAACATGGTTTTCTCTGGCTCTAATTTTTTCTCTTAGCCAGTCTTCCATGGGATTTTTCCAAGGGAAAAAAAGGATTTCCAAAATCCCCCATTTCCGAGGCATTGTCATGGATAAAAAATGCCATATGCATTGGAAATCAATGAAAAAACGATTCACTCGTTTAGATATGGGGGATCGTCTTTTTTTTCTCAGTACCCATGCCGGATTTTATTATCTCTTATTTGATCTAAAAAATCCGACGCCTTTTGATTTGCCAATCCATCCAGCTTTGGGTTGTCATGGAGAAGAGCTAATTCAACAGAAAATACAAATAGGCCAAATAGACAAAATTTTCATCGATCACATCAGTTGGACGAATTGGTTAACAGTTAAACATAAGCGTCCCTTTCAGCTAGAGGCATTTATGCATCAAAATATGGAAGAATCTGAGGGGTTCATTGAGGATTTTTTCGATCCTATTTTCCAAATGTTTCAAAATCCGAGAAATCCCTAATTTTTCGATTATCATAACACTCTATAAATATTCTAATTGTGTTTAATTGAGAATAAAAATGAGACTCAATTAATTTTATTTGGATAAAATATAAATAGGAGGTTTTATGAATAGGAATATAGTAATTTTATCTACCATATTGTTATCAAGTGTTTTACTTCCAACTGGATGTAATAGAAATCAATCACCTTACTCGAGAACCCAACCTGCACCCTCTCAATATCCTGAGCAGTATTATGATAGTAATTATGAAGTATGGGTAGGCCCTGGGTTGTATTATGGGGTTTACTTCTCCCGTGAGAGGCATTATAGGGATTGGCGTCGTCGTCATTACCACAGTCGCTCAGGCTACGGCCATCCTCGTTATCGGCGTTATCATGGCGGACGAGGCTTCCATAGGGGCAGTGGCCACTCTCGTGCTGGACGAGGTCGTCATGGGGGTCGTGGTCGAAGGTAGATGTTAAGAGGGTGTTTAAAAAATCATTCCGCCGATACTAGAAGCGATCTTTTCCCCTATAAGAACCTTCTTCGACCTGCACAAGCTCACATGAGCTTGCTCCGGTCTCCAGAAGGCCCTTCTAGGAAA
>JAAKFC010000142.1 GCA_011065225.1 Chlamydiota bacterium | reverse complement strand
TTGAAGTAACGGGCCTTTACTGTTTCTTCGGAGAGTTGCTCGTGAAAATCGATGAAGAGGGGTTCATCTTCAGGTCGCACGGGTCGCAGGATAAGTTCTGTGCCATTGCTGAGTGTACATGTGCTGATGTATTCGCTCGGATAGGGACGGATCACAGGATGGGCAATGGGCTCTTTAGAGAGGACAATACGGGCATCAAGGGCGATAAGCTGATCCGATGAGGCAAGGAGTGGATTGATGTCGCATTCGACAATATGGGGATGGGAGACAACAAGTTCAGAAAAGGAAATGAGAATTTGCTCAAGTTTGGCAAAATCAATCGTTTTTCTACCACGGACACCTTTCAATGCTTTGTAAATTTTGGTATGGCTCATCAAACGTCTAGCGAGAGTGGCATTTAGGGGAGGTAGACCGAGGGAGCTGTCTTTATATACTTCAACAAGCTGTCCGCCTGTTCCAAAGAGAATGACAGGGCCAAATTGTCCATCAAGACTGCTGCCCAAAATGATCTCATAACCCTCCAGAGAGATCATTTTTTGCACTGTGACGCCTAAGAAATGCTTGGAACCTGCTTTTTCAGTTACTGAGGTTTTGATCTGCTCAAACCCTTTTTGAACGCTTTCTTTATCTTTGAGATTGAGAATCACTCCTCCTACGTCACTTTTGTGAGTGATCGTTTCTGAATGGATTTTGAGGACGACCGGATAACCGATTTCATCTGCTGCTTTGGCAGCATCTTCTTTCGAGGAGGCGACAATTGTTTGTACAGTGGGAATGGAGTAAGCGACCAATATTTGTTTTGACTCATCTTCAGTGAGCAGTTCACGCCCTTCACTTAAAGCTTTTTGGATGATGGCTTCGGTTTTCTGGATGCGACCTTGCATTTCCTCTAATTCTTCGCGGATTTCAGGGGTTTCATAAAGGGCTTGCAGGGCATAATTCTGTCTCCACATGGCAGCGAAAGTTTTACTCGCACTGTCGGGATAGATGAAAGTGGGAATATTGGCTTCACTTAAGAGCTTGATTCCTTTCTCGACGACTTCTCCACCCATCCAGCTTGCAAGGAGGGGTTTTCCCGGGATTCGAGCATAGGGTTTGAGGCATTCGGCTGTACCCATCACATCTGTCATATCTTGAGGGGATAAGATGACCAAAATGCCGTCGGTATTCGGATCCTTTGCCACAATCTCGATCGCTTTGGCATAGCGATCTGGGCCAGCATCTCCTAAAAGATCAACAGGATTGGCATGACTCCAAGCAGCAGGCAAAAAAGCATTGAGAGCATCGATAGTCTCGGGAGCAAGCTCAGCAATTTCTGCTCCAAAATGGGCAGCTGAATCAGTTGCCAAAACTGCAGGGCCGCCAGCATTGGTTAAAATAGTCAGGCGAGGTCCTCTTGGCGTTGGTTGTTTGGCCAGAACTTCAGCCATATCGAAGAGATCCCCGATTTCAAAAACGCGCAAAACCCCAACTCGCCTCATTGCAGCATCAAAAACATCATCACTTCCAGCCATCGAACCCGTATGAGAAGCTGCCGCTTTTGCTGCCGCTTCTGTCCTTCCAGCTTTGATCACGATGATGGGTTTGCTCAAAGCCACTTCTTTAGCTGCTAAGAGAAAGTCTTTGGCTTTGCCAATGGTCTCCATATAGATCAAAATACTGCTGGTATTGGGATCGCTCCCAAGATAGTCAATCAGATCACCCCAATTGACATCTGCCATGGATCCGATCGAGACGAAGGCACTAAACCCAATTTTCTGTTTGAGGCTCCAATCGAGAACAGCTGTACACATTGCTCCTGACTGGCTAATGAAGGCGATGTTGCCCTTCAGGGCCATAGAAGCTGCAAAAGTGGCATTGTATTTGGCAAGGGGATTCATGATCCCGAGGCAATTGGGGCCGATGAGGCGTAAATTTCCAGCTCTAGCCCGTTTTAGGACTTCATTTTCCAATTCAAGACCTTCAGGGCCTAATTCCTTAAATCCTGCCGAAATAATGATGGCTCCTTTGATCTTTTTGGCCACACATTGGTCGATAATTGCTGGAATAGTTTTCGCAGGAGTGATAATGACAGCAAGATCGATGCTCTCATCAATTGCATCGACGGAAGGATAGCACTTGAGATCAAAGAGGGTATCATACTTAGGATTGACAGGATAGATTTTGCCCGGAAACTGACCCGAGACAAGATTTTGCATGAGTGTATTCCCGACTGATTTGGGCGTTTTTGTCGCGCCGATCACGACGATGCTTTCCGGCTGAAAAAATGGCTCCATCGGATGGGGCGGGCGCTCCAAAAAGGCGTGAGATGGGTCTACAGTGATTTTTGCCATATGCTGCCGCTGTTAACGCCTACGATGTCGTCTATGATGGCGAAATTGGCGTCTGTGATGCCTATACTGGAAACGAGGACCGTAATATTGGCGGCGGCCATAGTAATAGCATCCTGGATACCCATATCCCGGACCGTAGTAGAAAGAAAAACCACGCTGGCGATAACCAAAACCAGGTCCATAGGAATATCCTGGAGGGCAATAGGGAGGATAAGAATAATATCCTCCATAAGGATAGACCTGCACACGGAAATCAACAGGTTTCACATCGACTTCTGCTGTATTCACGGGAGATATCAAAAGAATTAAAGATTGTAGAGCATTTAATATGTGCATACAGACTTCCCCTTTATTTTTATTATAGTAAGATTTTTTTAAATTAAATAATTAAAAGATTGGATTTATCTATAAATCATTAAAAAACTTGAGGTTGGAGCAGATATACACATTCCGATTCAAGAATTGGAATGTGTATATAAGGCCGTGAACCCCGTCCTGAAGGACGGGGAATGATTTGGAAGGGGCTTCGTACCCTTCCTAAATGTGGATTTAAAACTACCCGGCCCTAAAGGGCCAGGTTTTCTTTTGCCTGGATAAACTATGAATTTGGGGACCTCAGAGGTGTCTATAAAGTGCTTTTGCCAGAGAAATTTTGGATTGAGAAAATAATTATTCATATGGTAAAGATTAATTTGGAGGTTAGCATGAGATTTTTATTAGTGTTGGGTGCAATTTTAGCCCCATTTTCCCTACATCCTTGTCCTATTACTATTTCGAATGATGATGATCGAACTGTACTAATAGTTGATCCTAAAGGTCTGCAGGCAATCCTACTATTACCAGACCAAACGGGTGTGATTGATCCTACAATTTACTCTTTGATGAGGTATTTGTCTGATGAAATACTAGATATTTATTATGCAGACAATGAAAAACCGTATAAATTTTACAAAAATTACAGGCTCACAGAAAAATATTGCACAGATGATGAAAAAGAAAATCAATTAACGATCAAACAGATACTTCAATTCGAAAAAAATCCTACAGATCGTTTTAGGCTTAAAAAATTTCAGATGATTGAAGAAGAGCAGAATCATGCTCATTGATGATTATATACACATTCCAGTTCAAGAATTGGAATTTTGGCCAGGAGGCCCTCAAGTTTTTTGGATGCGACGAGCTGCAGTGTTCATAGACACGGAGCGAGGAGCAGACGAAAAACTTGAGAAATAGCTGACGCCGTCAAAAACCAATTCTTGAACTGGAATGTGTATACTAGACGCCGTTTGGTCTAGTGATTTTTCATCGGTATCTTTTACTTTTCCCAGCTATTTTTATTTACGTTGACTGTTGTTAGGGCCATAATTGCGTTTTTCATTGCTAGGACAAGCTTTATTGGAGCATGAACAGCCTTTTTCTGATAAGCACCCACAGTGAGATTCTTGGGTGCATTTGCAATCTTTACAGCCGCATCCTTTTTTATTCGGAGAAGCTGCAAGCAAAAAAGTTGCAGTCATCAATAAACTTGTAAAAGAAATAACAAATAATTTCATGGTATTCTCCTTGTAGAGGTTAAACTTTCCTTAGAGACTGTTGCCGAATTAAAACAACGGATCTCATGGTGATTTTCGCGATCTTTCACATCGATCTTCTCGGCCATGTGTTTTTCACATTGTCTTTGTCGTTCGATACGGCTTTCAGCCTGTGAAATCTCATCGAAAATCCCTTCATGATCTCTGTCATTTTATACACATTCCGATTCAAGAATTGGTTTTTGACGGCGTCAGCTATTCCTCAAATTTTCCTTCTGCTTCTCGCTCCGTGTCTATGAACACTGAAGCTCGTCGCAGATGGAAAATTTGAGGG
>JAAKFC010000141.1 GCA_011065225.1 Chlamydiota bacterium | reverse complement strand
CGAAACCATCACCCTCTATGGAAGCTGCCCTGCAGAAGACTATCCCCTACAAAAAAAGCGCCATTCCTTCGAATTCCTGCGCACCATCGCCCATCTTCGCCCGCGCACCAATACCCAAGGAGCAGTAGCTCGTGTGCGAAGTAATCTTTCCTTTGCTACCCACAAATTTTTCCAAGAGCGGGATTTTCTCCACATCCATACTCCCGTCATTACCGCCGCTGATACCGAAGGTGCAGGAGAGCAGTTTCTCGTCTCCTCACTCGATTTTGACCACCCTCCCCGCCATTCAGACGGCAAAATCGATTTTAACAAAGACTTTTTCGATCGCCCCGCCTACCTAACCGTTTCAGGCCAACTCAATGCAGAAGCAATGGCCTTAGCTCTCTCTGATGTCTACACTTTTGGTCCCACCTTTCGTGCTGAAAATTCCCATACCACTAGACACCTCGCCGAATTCTGGATGATGGAACCCGAAATGGCCTTTTGTGACCTTGATGGCAACATGGACATGGCAGAAAGCTATATAAAAGCTCTCATCCAACATCTCTTCGACCATTGCAACGAGGACATGGAATTTTTTGATCGTCTCATTGAAAAAGGCCTTCTCGAAAGACTCAAAAATGCCCTTGAAAGCGACTTTGCCAGACTTACCTACACCGAAGCCATCTCCCTCCTGGAAAAATCAGGCAAATCCTTTGACTTCCCCGTAAAATGGGGTATGGACCTCCAATCTGAGCATGAGCGCTATCTCGCAGAGGAATATTGCAAAAAACCTGTCTTTTTAAAAGACTATCCCGAAAAAATCAAAGCCTTCTACATGAGGAGCAACGAAGATGGAAAAACGGTTGCAGCTATAGACCTTCTCGTCCCTAAAATCGGGGAGCTCCTTGGTGGCAGCCAACGGGAAGAGCGACTTGATATGCTTGAGAAGAAAATTCTCGCCTTCGGTCTAAGCCCTGATGATTATTGGTGGTATTTACAACTCAGAAAATATGGAACTGTTCCCCATGCCGGCTTTGGCATTGGATTTGAAAGACTCATTCAATTTGTGACAGGAATGGAAAATATTCGGGATGTGATTGCTTTTCCTAGGTATCCAGGTCATGCGGATTTTTGATCTCTTTAGAACCCAAAGTTGCTACCCATTATTCCCTCTATGCTACCTGCGCTGTTTACCTACTGCGCTTTGCTCGTCGCCCATATGTAAACATATGGCCTTCCTCTCAAATCTTGTATCTAAACAGCTCGCTAACGCCTAGAGAAATAGGGGTAGCAACTTGGGTTCTTTAGAATAAGATCTTTTTGCCACTAAACCCCAAAAACACATTTCCAAAAAACCATGTTGGTGCTATACTGTTATGCTATAAAAAACTAAGTGGAGACTAATTTTATGGCTGGTGTAGTTTGGACAGAACCCAAGGGTGAATTTTTTTCTTTGGACGATAAACCGACTTGTGTTCCTCATTGTATGGGAATTACAGCTTTGAGCTTATGGCCTACAGTGCAAATCATATCCATAGCTACAGGAAACGGTTTTATAACCAATTCTTTAATTAACGGATTTTTAGGTATTCTTTCTACCACCGGCCTTATTATTGTTGGTATACTCGTTTATCCTAATGCTGTTGCTCTGAAATCTAAATGTTGCAATAGAAGAGAATATACTCAAATAAAAGGTTCTGATCAAATAGCATTAAAACCTGATTCCCTATACTTAAAAAGGCATGGCATTGAGCAAGTATAACCCATGATTTCTAGATATTTTTACATTTTTTTGCACACGGCTCAAAATAAGCGCTCCTATCCCAAGAAGCGAAAATAATGACATTTACAACTCAGAAAATATGGAACAATTCCCCATGCCGGATTTGGCATTGGGTTTGAAAGACTCATTCAATTTGTGACAGGAATGGAAAATATTCGGGATGTAATCGCCTTTCCTAGGAGCTTCATAGAAGAAGAAATGTCATTCTTGTGATGTGAAAAATCACCTTAAATTTACATCACAGGATTGACATTTGCTATTTTTATGATGTAAAGCTACCCAGGTCATGCGGATTTTTGATCTAGCGAAAGAATATCAGCTAAATCTTTGCGAAACCCTTTGATATCAATTTTCTCATCTGCGCAAATTTCTTCAAACGTTCTCTCCCGCCTCTCTTGGACATAGCGAAGGACAAATGCCCCACAGTCCACAATATTTAAGATTTTTTGCTGCTCGTTTTCATTGATTTTGAGTTTATATTCTGGAAGAACATCTTGTATTTTTTTTGCTATTTGCTCAAGGTTTCGTTTATCGATGAAATCATCTATGAGTTTACGTTTGTTAATTTCATTTCCTTGAGAATCATAAAATTCGATCAGTTTTTTTGGACGATCAATAGTAAATAGAACAATATGATCACTTATAGTACCCTCCACAACAATAGGAATATAAATCATTGGATTTTTATTATGACTCAAAACACTTTCCATAGTTTCTCTTACTTCATTTTTTGGAGCAATAAATTCTTTTACGTAAAAGACTCCAAAATGATCTAATACCTTCATTACCGTATTATTTGAAAGACGTTTCCTGCTTTTTAAACTCTCAATAGCATTCTTCAAATTAGGATCTATATTTTCTTTTTCCTTGCTTGGATCTATTTCCTCAAACTCGCCTATTACAGTTTTATGAGTTTTATTTTTTGTTTCAGATATTTTTTGATCAGATTCCATTTTTTTAAACAAATAAAAGCCTAAAGGACTAAAAATAATGCTCACAAAACAAATTCCAATAATAATCTTCAAAGCAAGATTATTTGTTTTTTTAGCTGTTTTTCCAGCTTCGGATTGAGAATCGAGCTGAGATCCTTCATCCGATGAAATATTCGATGTAAAGTATCTGCTGATATAGTAAAAACTAATACCGTTCATTTTTTATTGACCTTTTTTAATTATATAATAAAGATTTTACCAATAAATTAATAATTAGTCAACTAAATTGTTTAAGAATCAACACTACTGATTTTTAATTACTTATGTTTTTTAGGCATGCGGCTTAAGGTAAGAGCGCCTAAGCCGATAAGGGTGAAGACCATAGAAAGTAAAGGTCCTAGGATGGGAATCTGAGCGATGAGAAAAAAGGCGATCAATACTATTGCTAACCCTAAGAGGCTGTTAGGCTTATGAAAAACGGCATTAGAAACCCAGAAAATAGGAATGATTTTAGCCGCATAAAACCCAAGAACGCTGAAGGCGAGCAGGGCAATGCCAATAGGGAAGCCGAGGATGGTAATGAAAAGGATGATACAGGCAATGGGGAGAAGAATGAGGATGAGAAGTCCTGTCCAAAAGGACTTCCAAGGAGTGGCTCCAAGGGTTTTAAGCGTTCTAGCGAGCTTTTTGGGAAAGAGCTTACAGAAGATCACCCCAATGACAAAGCTGAAAACAACGCTCATCAAGATCCTCATGAGCCGTGATCCGAGAATGACTCCTTGTCGCCATTTGCCTTTAAAGACTTGTGTGATGACAGAAGGCTTATAGGTGATTTTTCCTTCTATGCGAGCACCAGGATCAATGAAGGCCTTTTCACTGCTGCTATAATCGAGATTACCGCCAATATCCGCTTTGGAGCCCACTCGAAGTTTTCCGGTATAGGCATGGACATTTCTTCCTACATCACCAAGCAGACGTGCATTCGAGGCTGATAGAGTGAGGTCCCCCTTAATATCCCCAGCAATGTCGATAATCCCGCCGGTAAAGACCGCATTCCCTCCCACAATAGCCTTTGAAACCAACTGGATATTTCCAGCAGCAGCAGTGACATTGCGTCCTATGGTCCCATTGATTGAAATTTGCCCACCAGCAAGGCGAGCATTTCCCTCAACAATGCCAGAAATTTCTACGCTTCCACCTGTTGCAATCACACTTCCAAATACATGGCCATCGACGAGAATCTGTGTACCAAAAGCATAAACATCTCCCTTGACAATTCCAGAGACTTCAATGATTCCCCCTGCAGCAAAATAGTCCCCCTCATGCACTTGTTCTTCGGGAAGGACGATATATTTTTCTTCTTCATTTGCACCTAATGAAGAAAAACAAGCCAAGAGAAAAACGATGATTTTGCGCATACTCTCAAGTTATATCTTCGAGAAGGGTTTTGATCAAATCGTAGGAAAAACCGCGGCGCAAAAGAGCAGCAATGACTTTTTCCCGTTTCTCGGGAAGATCGCGTCGATATTTCTTCTCAATGAAT
>JAAKFC010000140.1 GCA_011065225.1 Chlamydiota bacterium | reverse complement strand
AGAAATTCTTCAGCTTTTTGTTTCAGCTCGGGATTTTTGTCAGCGAGCCAATAGAGACCGCAGCCGCCTACCGCAAGAGTGAAAAGTGTATATAAGAGGCGCATACTCTTAAGGATATATGGATGAAGGATTTTTTTGGAAAAAACTCCAGATATCGCTAAAATGGATTCGATGAAATCGGTATTGTGGTTTTTTTGCATTGCGTTTTCTTACCTTGGGGCAAATGAACATGTCTTTGAAGGAAAGCATTTTTTGGCGAGCTATTGTGAATGTGATCCCGATGCGATTTCGGATGTGATTACTCTTGAAAAAGTGATGCATGAAGCGGTATTGGCTTCTGGAGCCACGATTTTAGATTCTGTTATGAATATTTTTCCTCCAGATGGATTGACGCTTGTGATTCTTCTTTCAGAAAGTCATGCCAGTATCCATACATATCCCGAACACTGCTCGTGCTTTGTTGATCTTTTTACTTGCGGTAGAGGCTGCAAAGAAGAAGAATTTGATCGTGTTTTACGCGCCTATTTACAACCAAAAAAGGTGGATACGCGTATTCTTATTCGTCATCAGGAGATTCATGATTTTTCAAAATCGCATGGAAGCAGGTAAAGAGCTTGCCAAGCAGCTAGCTTCTTATCAGGATAGTAAAGATGCCATTGCTGTGGGACTTGCAAGGGGAGGAGTTGTCGTTGCGGTCGCTCTTGCACGAGCTCTCAATATCTCTTTGGATGTGATAGTTGTGCGCAAAATTGGGGCTCCCGATAATCCTGAATTGGCTCTAGGGGCTATAGCGGAAAAGGGAAGAGGGGCCTTCAATGATGAGTTGATTGCGCTTTTGGGTGTTTCCAAAGAATATATCAAAAAGGAGACGGAGCGCCAAAGGGAAATCGTCAAAATGAGAAAGGAGCTCTATCTACAAGGAAGAAAAAATCAGGACTTTACAGGGAAGACGGTCCTTCTCGTGGATGATGGCATTGCCACTGGAGCGAGCATGAAAGTAGCCATTGAATCGGTAAAGGAGCAAAATGCAGGGAAAATTGTCGTTGCAACTCCTGTAGCACCTCCAGAAGCACGTCAGGCTATAGCCTTACTTGTAGATGAGGTTGTTTGTCTTTCTGAGCCTTCTCGTTTTCCAGCGGTTGGCGCGTTCTATAAGGAATTTGGACAGGTCTCTGACGAAGAAATTATAAATCTCATTCGTACGAAATGAGTTTTTGCAAATCTTCTAAGGAGAGTTTGTTGCTGAGGGCGATTTTTGTCCCCTCTGGAAGTTCAAGTGCATGCAAACGGATATCGATATCTCGCAGACTATAGGAAGTTTCTTTCACAAGTAGTTGCAAAATTTCGACTCGCTGTAAAAAAGCATGCAGCGCGTCGTCCATTTCATAGAGGTGGATCAATGCAGTGATTTCTTTTATAGGAAGTGTTTCAATAATTTTACAGATCCTCGGCGATGGGGGAGATTTGGCATGAGGGAAAAAGTAGAGTGCATTGAGTAAGTGAGAATTTGTATCGGGGAATGTGAGGCCATTATCAATTTTGAGTAAATGAAATACTCCTTTGGAGTCCTGTTTGGCATAGAGATTTCCGGCATGGGCATCTGTATCATAGAAAAGCCAGATGAGAAGGCAAAGATTTTCGAAGCTCTCGTAATCGATGAGATGAAGAATTTCATCATCGGAGAAATCATTTTTTAGGCAATCTTCTACAAGGTCATGGAGATTTTTTGTCTCTGCTAGATAGGTCTGTACACTGCAGAGTTTTTCCCGGTCAGGGGGGCCCATTTTAGGAAGATAGATGTTTCTTTCTTCTTTTTTCAGATTGTCAGTGATATCGAAGAATTCTTCATGGGAGAGGACCGCTAGATGCGTGGGTGGGGTCAGATGTTCAAAACCCAAAAGACGAGCAATGGCAAAAGAGAGAGTTTCAGCTTGCGCGCTGCGATATAAGGGAATTCCATTTCGAACACGGAAACTTCGATTGTTAAAAGGAGAGGCGAATTGTTTTCGATTGTTGAGGCACAAGATATCTTCGTCTATCGGTTTTAAAACATATTGAGGTATACCTTGCTCATTAGAGAGGAAATATGCGGCTCCACAGCCATGATTGGAAGCTTGCAGGGTGCCTGTTTTCAAAAGAAATAAGAGCTGTTTTTGGAGATCGGGGGATTCAATGAAAGGAATTTTGGCTTTCCAATATTCTTTTATAGCCTGAATTTCTTCTCTTCTTTCAAGGATCATTTCATAAAGGACACCTCTTTGCTCTAAGCGCTTAATCTGTTGCCATAGTCTCCCAAATTCGAGATTGTCAGATGGTTGTACGGAATAAAAAGGTGGGATATCACAGCAGTACATAGACTCTGGATGAGCATCAAAAGGGATAAAAAGAATAAGGAGGAATAACTTAATGTAGAGTTTGTCTTGCTTCATTGTCGATAAATACGCGGTCGAAAAATCCGTTGCCAATAGGGGCCTTGCCAAAGCTCTTGATATAGGGTTTTACAATATACGCTGAATTCCAATGAAAGATGGGTGCGAGAGGCATCTGATCTAGAAAGAGGGCTTCTGCTTCCTCAAGAAGAGCAAACCGTTCATTTTCTGTTTGCGCTTCGCTTGATTCATTCAAAAGTCGAATAAAGTTTGCATTTTCCCAGTCGGGATAGTTTTTGACATTTTTCTTATATTTAAAACGCTCAAAAATATTCATGGGATCTCTATATTGAGCCATCCAAAAACAATGAGCTACCTGATAATTGCGGGTTTTGAGTTGGTGCATCAAGATTTTTCTATCGACGTTTTCAAGTTCAATGATTACCCCCAAAGCTTCTTGCCATTGCTGCTGCAATGCCTGTGCAATTTTGTGGTGGGCTTCTGATGTGGAATAAAGGTATTTGATTTTAGGAAATTCTTCTTTTGTTATTCCTAATTCTTGGAGTCCTTTTTCAAAGCATTCTCTTGCTTTTTCAATATTGGCGTCGCTAAAGAAAGCTTTGGTTTCCATGTTCTTTTTTAGTATGGGAGGGATAATCCCAAGAGCCGGAGGTTCATCGAGCTGTGTAATGTTTCGGACAATTTGTTTTCGATTGATCGCATAAGCAAATGCTTTACGGATATTGACATTGTTGAAAGGGAAGATATTGACGTTAAAGCTGCAAAATGTTGTAGCAGGAATAGGATAAATAGTAAGCTGCTCATTTTTTATAAGTTGAGGGATCGCATCCTTAGGAAGAGGGATGAGAGGTTGGCCGATGATATCCACTTGTCCTTTTTCAAACATTTGCAAAGTTGTCATCTCACTGTCCACAATACTGAAAGAAATTTCTTCCATCAGCACTTCATTAGCGCGAAAATAGTGAGGATTTTTTGAGAGGACCATGATGTTATTGCGCTTCCATTCTTTCAAATAGAAGGGGCCACTGCAGACAAAACTTTTCCCAACTTGGATGTCCCATTCCGGATGAGAATGGTCAATTTCAGTATTGATGGGGTAAAAAACACAAAATGCAATGAGTTCGAGAAAATAGGGCGTGGGTCTTTCCAGTGTGACTTCTAGGGTTTTTGCGTCTAAAGATTTAATGCCTACTTCAGAAAGAGAAGCATTCCCCATCTTTGCCCCTTCGGCATTTTTGATTGGATATAAGAGATGGGCATTCATTGCTGGGAAATCGGGATGGAGAATATCTTTCCAAGACTTTTCAAAATCCCAGGCTGTAATGGGAGAGCCATCTGACCAATAGGCATCATGTATGTGAAAGGTATAAACTTTTCGGTCCTCGGAAATATCGATCTTTTTTGCAAGAGAGGGAGCGGCATTGCCGTCATCATCTAGACGCATCAAACCATCGAAGAGCAAGAAGTGAAAAAGCGAAGATATGATATCTCCCCCTTTCCTTGGATCAAGGGTGGTTGGATCAGAAGGTACATTCAAGTTGAGGTATTGTTCAAGAGGACGCTGGGGGGCTTTTTGGCATGCAGAAAAAAGAATGCCAAGAAAAACAAAAATGATACACATCGTGAATAAAGAATGGGCTTTTCCCTTCATCGGAAATCCCTGCCTTTCGAATCTTCTCCATCGCTCATATTATTGAATATGAGCTGCTTCGAAGCTTCAAAATTCAGGGCTCCGATTTTGGCAAAATTCCAATTCTTTAATTCAGATGTGTATAAAATAGTATTTCTCACTTGAGAGAAACCCTCCATTGACTTGAGAGAAGAAATTTAAGATGATTGAGAATAATTGTAAA
>JAAKFC010000014.1 GCA_011065225.1 Chlamydiota bacterium | reverse complement strand
ACACGCAGTGATCTCGAGCTCCTCGAATCGCATGTACTCATAACGATTTCTTCTGAAGCGAAACAACTAGAAAAGAATTTGTTTATCCTCTCAACAATTGAGAAGCTCGCTCCCTTTCTGGGCTTGCTCGGTACTGTATGGGGGATCCTCGTCACTTTTTCCGAGATGCTCGGCGGCGGGTCTTCTTCCAATACCGAGATGTTAGGGGGCCTTTCTACTGCGCTTGCCACTACCGTCCTCGGCCTTCTCATCGCCATCCCCGCTCTCATTTCACACAACTGGCTCCGTAATTCCTTCAAATACCTCACCTCTGACATGGAAGACTTTCTCTATAAGCTTCTCTCCATTCTCGAGCTGCAGTACCGTAAACCTTTATAAGGGGATTTTTTTGATCTGTTTGCCAGCTTTTTTCAAAGCCTCAGTAAAATCTATTTCTCGAATATTGAGATCTTCATATGTACGCCAATAGATTTTGCGATTCGTGAGATCTTTGACAATGACCCATTGGGTATAATCGTAGTTTTGTTCCTTTTTATCGCGTATTGCTCCATAAGGAATGTCGACTGTATTAAGTAAATGAAATGCGAGATTTGCATTTTTTTCTGCATTTTGTGCTTGATTCACAAAATTTTTGAATATAGCTATTCGGACAAAACGTGAGGGTGGAGTCCAGTCCCCTGGAATTCCCAAAAGCCCGGAGCCTTGCCCCGTCGGAGAAAGAACCGATCCATCAAGATCAATGGGCGCTACATTCATTGCAGAAAGACTGATGTAATTGCGTAAATTCGTGACATGCCAAGGAAATGCCGGAGAGTTTGTCAATACAGCTACATGATTATCGTATATCTTCATCTTTCCCTCGACAAACTCGACAACCATACTCGCCCCGCTGGCATCATGCAAAGCAAAGTGCAAAGGAGGAACCTCATTTATTTGAGGAATTTCTTGCGGCCATATTTCGACCTCAGCAAGAGCTCTTTTCACTTCTTGGGTCGTAGTAAAAGATCCCAATAGCCAATTCTCCAAATCCATAAGGGAAATCATTTTATCAGTTGCAGAGCCCTTTATAGAAGGATATTTTGTCTCAGGAAACCACAATGCCCCAATGGAAAGACCTTTTTCATTCATTCCATCTGAAAGAAATTCGAGGCCAAAAGCATTCATGCCAATATACGCATATTTCACCTTCCAAGACATCCCCTTTTTGCCATTTGGCAAAGTACTCTGCTGATGCAATCCCTTGGGGAAAATGATCAATTCTGAATGCAAATCCGTGCCAAATTCCATGGATCGTCCATTGACGAGACTTCCATCACGAGCTTTGATTACGAAATCTGTACAGGCAGACAAATGTCCACACAAACAAAAAAATAAGACAATAAGTTTTCTTTTCATGTGTCTTTTCAGAAATACAACTTTTTTGGCGAAAAAGCAATGAATTTGCATTTTTCTAGACTATGAGATTGTGCTGAGATAAGTTCATTCTTGAACTGGAATGTGAATAAATGGAAAAATAAAGGATATGCGGCAAAAGCGTCTCGCTCATTTTTCTACTTCTCATTCTGATGAAAGCGGGGTAAATCTGACTCCTCTTATCGATGTCGTCTTTGTCGTATTAATCGTGTTCATTCTCATTGCCCCTATGCTTGAAATCGATAAAGTCAAACTGGCAGCAGGACCTACCCGTGAAATGACAGAAGCAATTTCCAGCAGTACCCTCACTATTCATGTCCAAGAAAACAATTCGATTTGGATCAATAAGCGAGAAATTGCTCCAGAGGCTTTAAGGCCTATCCTCCAAGCTCTTTATGTGAAAAATCCCAAGTTCACCCCACAGCTCTATCACGACCAAAAAGCCTATTTTGGAACTTATCAGATGGTGAAAAACTCCTTAGAGGAAGCGGGCTTTACTGAGCTCGATGTCGTATTGCAAAATGAAGCGCATTAGTCTATTTGTCATCAGTGCGCATGTCGCTCTACTGCTTTGGATGGTTCTTTGGATGCCTGTGAAAAAGGTGGTTAAGAAATCCTTGCAAGTGCGAACTGTGATCGAAGTAGCCACTCCCACTCCTGCCTCTGCACCTGCTCCAGTAATAAAAAAGGAAATCGCAGCTGCATCTCAAGCTCCGCCAAAACCTAAAAAAGTGGCAAAGAAACCTATAAAAAAAGCTGCCCTTCAAAAACCAAAAGGACCTTTAGTTCCCGATGCTTTAATACGTCAATTACAAGAAAGCATTGCCAAAATTGAAGAGAAAGGTCATAAAGACATATCCAAGAAGGCGAAAGTAGCCCCTAAGCAAATCCCCAAGTTACAAATTGATGCGGGATCGGGAGCCGAAGAGAGCATTTATGCCAGCCATTTAGTACAATGTCTGCAAAATGCCCTAGAGCTTCCCGAAATGGGGACGGTGAAATTGGAGTTGACCCTAAAATGCGATGGAACATTTGTTCAGATGCAGATTTTGCAAAGCGCCAGCAATCACAATCAAAAATTTCTCCAGTCGCAGCTGCATTCTCTAAAATACCCTGCATTTAATGGCCTTCTAAAGCAAGAAAAGGAGCATGCCTTTGTTATTACGTTCTGCAATCATTAATGTTTTTCTGCTCTTCGCGTTTTACTTGAGCGCCGAAGAAGAAATTCGAGTCGAATTGACTACTAAGGCCCACTTATCACCGATCTATCTCGCACGCATTCAGGGTGAGAATGCAGAATTAGAACCTTCTTATTTGAAAAATCTTCGCAGTATCCTTCACTTTGATTTGAACTACAGTGGTTATTCAAAAATTGTCGAGATAGATGAGATTCTTGAAAAGGCACTGCGGCATCATGACCCCAAGGTGGCCTTTAACCCTGGGCGTTGGGATAAGGCAGGAATTTCCTTTGTCCTCAAGGGCAACGTGCAAAATAAAAAGCTCGACCTCTATGCCTTCAATGTAAAAACAGGTTCACTCAAAAAGTTTGAACAAATACCCCTTGCAAAAGATCTTTCTCTGGATCGAAAGCAGATGCACAAACTTTCTGATGCACTTCTTAATACACTCTTTGGCGTGGAGGGAATTGCCAATTCGCGCATTCTCTATTCCGTCCAAGTGGAGAACCCCGATCCCAATAAAGAAGAGTGGAAAGCCGAAATCTGGGAATGCGATCTCGATGGAGGAGAGACTAGGCAAGTCACTTACGAACACAACTATTCGATCACCCCAGTTTTGATCCCCGCGCATCCTTCTTATGGAAATGAGCGCTTTCTTTACGTCAATTACAAAAATGGACAGCCCAAGATTTATTTTTCCTCACTAAAAAATCGAACAGGAAAACCTCTACTCGATTTACGGGGCAATCAACTACTCCCAGCCGTTTCAAAAGGGCGCGATAAGATGGCCTTCATTTCCGATGCAGGAGGAAGAGCGGATCTCTTTTTGCAAAACATCGATAATAAAGGAATGCTCCAGGGAAAACCCACGCAACTTTTTTCTTATTCTCGATCCACACAAGCATCACCCACTTTTAGTCCAGATGGAGAGAAGATTGCTTTTGTGTCAGATAAAGATGGAACTCCGCGCATTTATATCATCCCATCCTCACTTGAAAATAACAAACGGGCAAATCCGATTTTGATTACTAAGCAGAGCAGAGAAAATACTTGCCCTTCTTGGTCTCCAGATGGGACAAAAATTGCCTATAGTGCTAAAACTAATGGTGTGCGTCAGATATGGTTTTATGACTTCGAATTAGAAGAAGAGCAGCAGCTCACAACAGGTCCAGGAAATAAAGAAAATCCCTGCTGGGCAAAGGACAGCTTACATCTCGTTTTCAATTCGACCGATCCTGGCTCATCAGAACTCTATCTCGTGAACCTCAACCAGCCTGAAGTGGTTAAAATCACGTCGGGATCTGGGAAAAAACACTACCCAACTTGGGGGATAAAAGAATGAAAAGAACACTCCTACTCCTTTGCACCCTCGCTCTTTTGTCCGGATGCTCACATGGTGAGGGACCCCTTTCAGCACTACAATCACGCTGGGAAAAGCTCAAAAGTCTGTGGGGCAATGACACTGATGGCATGCTTGCAAGTGAGGGCTTTTATGGCCCCATCGATGATGAGTTCATTCCTCTTGAAGAAGACGATTTGCAAATGGAACTTGCTGATGCTGCCATTCCACAGCCTAAAGATGTTCCCGGTGCACCTGGTGGCGAACTTCCCAGCCTCAATCAATTCAAACGGGCATTTGCCGATCTAGCTCAAATCTTTCAAAACGTCTATTTCAACACCGATGACTATGTACTACGCAGACCTGAATACACACAGATACTCGATCGTGCTACTGCCTACTTAAAAAAACACCCCAAAGTCTACATTTCAGTCGGGGGCCACTGCGATGAGAGAGGGTCTGAGGCTTATAACCTTGCCCTTGGAACGCGCCGTTCCAATTACATCCGCTCTCTCTTTGCACAGCGAGGAATCAGCCCCAACCGCATCCATTCCATTTCTTATGGAAAAGAACAGCCCATTGATCAGGGACATAATCCTTCTTCTTGGGCGCGTAACCGCCGTGTGGAGTTTCGGATTTGGGAAAAATAGCATACACATCTGAATTCAAGAATTGGAATTTTGCCAAAATCGGAGCTCTGAATTTTGAAGCTTCGAAGCAGCTCATATTCAAGAATATGAGCGATGGAGAAGATTCGAAAGGCAGGGATTTCCGATGAAGGGAAAAATCAATTCTTCATTCACGATGTGTATCCTCTTTCTTCTCTTACTTACCTGCCAATTGCATGCTCGCAATAATGCCTATCAAAACACTTTGGAAGAAGTGCGCATTGCCCTAATGGATGTGCGCAAAGAATTTAGCGAGCAAAAAATGGAGCTCGAGCTTCTAAAAGAGAGGCTTGCAAAAATACAAAACCCAGAAAAGCTTCTCCCTCGCATTGAAGAAATTGAGAAGGCACAGGAAAAAATCCTCTCTGATTTGCGCCAACTCAGCGGTCACGCCAATCAAACGAGCAATGCACTCACTGTTTTAGAAAAGCAGGTGGAAAAAACATCCCAGCAGATCAATGAAGTAGTGAAGTTGAAATCCACACTCAATTCGATTTCAAAAGCAATCGGTTCCAATGCTAAAACCCACAAAGTTTCTTCTGGCGACTCGCTCGAAAAAATTGCCCGCAAGTACAACACAACCATAGATGATCTGAAAGGAGCCAATGGCCTCACATCGAATACGATCATCATCGGACAAGAACTCAAAATCCCTCGATGACAGGAACTATTGGCATCTTTGATTCCGGAGTAGGTGGCCTCAGCGTTTTACAAGCAGTTGAAGCGCTTTGTAAACACACTCTGAGAATTGAACTTTCGGTCTACTCCAATAAAAAGCCAGGCAAATGCCTGGCTTTTTGGCGGTGAAGAGATGCATTCAGAACTTTTGATTGGGATTCCAGGAGAAATCAATAAGAATGGAACTTTTCAGTTTCCTTTAACTCTAAATTTTTATGCATGAAATTTTCAGTTTTTTTTATTGCTTTCTTACGTTCAGACTTTTTTGAGGTATCATAGCGAATGGCATATTCAACGTAATAAACTTCTTGATTAGTCTGATAGGATTGTACTCTGTAAATTTCATTAATTCCTTCTTTTACTTGATCCATTTGGCCGTCTTTAGTAAAAAAAACAGAAGTTCGATCTTCTCCAAGTACACCTATACGTAGTCCATTCTTAATGATTGGTTTATCATATTTACGCAAGATTTTTTTTGATAGATCAATTTTTAAATCTTCAGTAAGCTCTAAATTTTTTTTTTGATGTTCCTGCATAAAATCTATATTTGAAGGGAATTGGGAAATATGATAAATAGTGATCAATTCATTCCAATTCTCCAAATCTTCATTTTGAGGAATAAATCCTGTAAAAGTTAAAATCCCTTGATCATGGGTAAATGCCTCCTTGAAGGATTTTGGAATATCAACCCTTAGGTCTTTTTTACTATTTAGAGGAAATATCTTTGAGAGAACTGCATTTTCCTTATCTAAAACTGGCAATTCTCGAATATCAACATCTGCTGTCCATGTCAGTGGTTCATTTCTAAAATAAATGGAGGAATCATTATGAGGCATCAGTGCATGACTGCCCAGATCCCCGCCTGCCAGATAGTTCTGAGCAAACCCAGTAGGTATAAGCAATGAAAGAAGCATTCCATGATACATTCTTTTGACTAATTTAGAATTGAGAGGATTATAAAATGAAATATATTTGGATGCAAAAAATGCTGCAGCCACTGTTGCAGTAATGACCCCTGTTCCAAATATTGCCTCTTGATTACTTTCTTCTTGAAGAAAAGCTGTAACCGTTTCCCATGAATTCCAACTGTTCAAAGAGTTAAAATAAGCATTTTCTAACATAAAAACTCCTAAAAAAATAATTTATATTCAATATTTCTCAAATTTTGATAAATTACCGGTATGTGGGGTCTGTAATGGATTGCCAGCAAAATCAGCAGTCTTGAATTGGTTCTTTTTGCATACTTTTGGTTTTATTTTAAATTCATTGTCCCTTGCAAACAGAATATTCAAATTTTTCAGATTATTGAAAGTTTCAGGGAGTGTTTTCAAGGAATTCCCATTCAAATTTAATCTTACCAGCCCTGTAAATATTCCAATTTTAGAAGGAAGAACTTGCAAATTTTTATTACTTAAGTCCAATTTTTGAATACTTGCGAATTGCTCTTTGTTAGCTGGGTCTTCGAACCAATTTTTAGCTGCTTGATGGGAATCAAATTTGCTATGACGCACTATTTCAGCAACAGTATTAGCCAAAATGATTAGGGCATTTCCTTCAAACCCAGCAGGTAACTCTGCAATATTATTAGATGACAAAGGCGTCTTTTGAATTATAGCACTCATTTTTTAAGTCCTTTTAAAAAAAAAATATATAGTTATTATAATGCTATATTAACTATTTTTGCAAGATATTTTTAAATTTCCTCAAAATAAATATTGAAAAAAAATTTCCATATCCAAAATTTTTCAGATGATTTTTTTTCAATGACTTGGTTTACTGAAATTTATACATAAATGAGGTAACAAGTATGGGTCATAAGAAAAGAATTCTTTTGATTGAGGATGAAGAGGATATCGCGTCTCTCATCAAATTACAGGCAGAAGTTTCAGGATATAAGCTCCATGTTGAAGTGGACGGCATCAATGGCTATCGTGCTGTCGAGCGGGAAAAACCCGACCTTGTCATCCTCGATATCATGCTTCCTGGACAAAATGGGCTCGATGTATGCCGTAAAATTAAGAGCAATCCCGACCTAAAAGATATCCCTGTCATCATCCTGACAGCCAAGTCCGATGAGATCGATGTGGTATTAGGGCTGGAACTTGGAGCCGATGATTACGTTGCAAAGCCCTTCTCTCCAAAGGTTCTTTTTTCTCGCGCCAAGGCAGTTTTGCGCCGGATGCATGAACCTGAAAAGACGCCCAATGTGGTTGTCTTTGGAGAATTCATACTTGATATCGATCGCTATCTCCTTAAGAAAGGAGAATTCATTCAGCCCATCACTCTATCGGAATTTGGTATTCTGCGCCGTCTGCTCACCAATCGAGGCAAAGTGATGACACGCAATCAGCTACTCGATGATATCCACAACGATGACGCATTCATTGTCGACCGCAACATCGATGTGCATATTGCCTCTCTCAGAAAAAAACTGGGACCCAACTTCCAATGGATTGAAACAGTGCGCGGAGTGGGATATCGCTTTATAGAGGAAGAAGCAGCAACAGCCAAAGAATGAAAGAGTCCGTTTGGAGTCGCCGATTTTTCCCGGTTCTTCTTACCTATTTCATCGATACTTTTGGCCTGGCAATTGTCTATCCCATTTTCACCCCCCTCTTCTTAAAACCTCAGCTCCATTTACTTGGAACTGAAGACCTTTTTCAGCGCACTTTCTTGCTAGGGCTTTTGATTGCCTCTTTCCCTCTTGCCCAATTTTTCGGAGCGCCACTCATAGGGGGAATTTCTGATCGCATCGGAAGAAAAAAGGTCTTTATCGGGACGATTACTGGGGGTATCATCGGATATCTACTCACGGGAGTTGGAATCCACCTAAGAGATCTCACACTCCTTTGGTTTGGGCGGACAATCACCGGTTTTTTTGCTGGGAATCTCACTCTCTGTTTGGCTGCAATTGTGGATATTAGTCATACCCAAAAAGAGCGGACACGCAACTTTGGATGGATTGGAGTTCTCGGGGGGCTTGGATTTGTTCTCGCAATCTTGATAGGTGGGAGCTTTTCCAATCCCGATTTAAATATTTTCTTTCGCCCGGAAATTCCTTTTTTCATCACGGGTATTTTATCTGGAATCAATTTACTACTCATTCTTCGATTTTTCAGAGAGAGTAAAACCAAACCCCATGACAAGATTGAAATATTAAAAAGTTTAAAAAACATCGGTTGTGCAATCCGATCGAAAGAAATGCGGAGCATCTACATTGTCTATTTTCTTTTCATGCTCGGTTGGGTCACCTCCATGCAATTTCTTTCAACTTACTTGATTGATATTTTCAATGTTTCGATCAATGTGATCACTCTCACTTTTGTCTCCATTGGATTGATCTGGTCATTGGCGAATTTCATCATTAACCCGATTCTTTCTCGCCTCATTCACCCTTCCAGAACGTTCTACTTTGGGCTAGTGTTTTTGAGCCTTTTCCTCTTCCTTACACTCATTCCACATGAACCGCTCTTTGTCTTTCTGATCCACTTTTTCATTGCAACGTTTGCTGCCGCACTTTCTTGGACCAATGGTCTTGCCACTATTTCTTTAAATGCTTCAAAACTCATGCAAGGGAGTATTCTGGGAGTGAATCAATCTATTGTAGCTATGGCATCCATTGTGGGTCCCATTGTGGGGGGGCTCATTGCAGGACTCGATATTCACAAACTCTTCTGTTTCACAGCATCTTGTAGCTTGCTTGGGGCTCTATTGCTGTTTATTCGCTCATTTGGGATAAAACAAACATGATTTGTAAACACCCTCTGAAGAAAATTTCTTATTTCCTATTCCTACTCGCAATTTGTGGCTGCCAATCGAAATCAAATACCCAAACAGCAGCACTCATCTCTTCTTCAGCACTCATCTCTTCTTCAGCACTCATCGCATCTGCAGAAGATAGTGTGATTCTCACTGCATTGGAACACAAACTCACACCGAATGATATTCATCGTCTCGATCGCCACTATCCAAAAACACTTGAAAAACTCGAAAAATATCGCAATCTCAATGCACAAGACATTAAAAATATGACACGAGCAGGAGTTACAGATGATGTCATTATCCATGAGATCAAAGCCACACGGAGCTCTTTTTTCTTAACTCCTGAGGATGAACGCGAGCTTGAGCAAGCCGGCGTTTCAAGAAAAGTCATCATGGCAATGAAACAGACAGTTGATGATCGGTATTGATTTAGGTAATATAATTGTATGACCTCAACAACGCATCGTGATAGCTGTGTCATTTTTAACACAGCCACTTTTCAGCAGAAAATTGCAGATCTTTCCGCGCCTTTTGTTACGCGATTTGCAAAAATCACTCGGAGCTACATTTTCTTTCATGCATTTTTTACTTTTGTCCTTTGCCTCGAGCTCATTTTTTTTGGCCTCTTGTTCTCACGCTTTTTGCAATCGACGGCGATGGCCTTTTGGCTTGCGGGGATTTTTTTAACTGTTTTTACCTATCTCGTACTCCTCTTCTATTTGCAAGGGAGAAGACCCGAAAGACTCACACAGCTGCGTGATGAATTCATCGAAACCATCCACTCTTGTATCCCGTTTGACCCTGGCACTCTCGAATATCATTGTTGCATCACAGAAGCCATTGTCCATCTCATTTCTCTTCTGCGCATTCGTAGCTTAGAAAATCGCTGGATCCTCGCTTCTGAGACTTTATCCTATCTTGTAGAAAAGTTCCGAATTTGGACCAAATGGAAAGACCTGCTAAAGTTGAAAGAAATGCTTCTGCTTACATCGATCCAAGAGCACATTCGTCTCATCAAAAAAGAGCCTTCAGATCTCGAGGCTCACGCTTCTCTTGCGAGCAATTATGTCGCTCTTGCCACCCTCTACCAAGATCCCAAAAAACTCGCTCTCAATGAAGAACTCTGCTGGGAGCCTCCCGAATATTCTTCGGATGAAATGCGCAAAAAATTCGAAATGGCCCTCGAGCGCGCTCTTGAGGAGTACCATATCATCGACGAATATGAACCCAAAGACCCTTGGGTCCATGCCCAGCGTGCAAGCCTCTATAAAGAACTCGAAAAAGCCGAAGAGGAACAAAAAGAGTACGAGCAAATTTTGCAAATGGACCCCAACAATAACGAGATCCTTTTGCGCCTCGGCAAGCTCTATTTCCGTAAAGGAGAGACTGCCAGGGGACTCAAAATCTATGACCAGCTACAAGATCTCGATCTCGATAAAGCCACCGAACTTATTACTGAATATGACGCCTACAAGGTTGAAGAATATTCTTTTGAAGATTAATAATTAAAATGGAGAAAATGAAATGAGCACAAATGCTATTAACAAACAATCTGGAAATGATTTAGAAGTTTTTAAATGTCAGGTAACAGAAAATCTTAAAGAATTTGATGGAAAGTTAAAAAGAATTGAAACTGTTTTCACTAAAACTTTAACTCAGCTGTCTCAAAGAATCGATAAACTTGAAAAACAACAAAGGCTGAACATAGCTAATAAAACTTTACAATATACACCAAGAGCAAATGCAAGTCTCGACAGCTCCAAAATTTTATTCCAACAAGGCAAGTATGCATATGCTGCACTTGTAGCAACTGGAGGACTGCAAAATTATCCTATCGAGGAAACAACTAAAGACGAGCTGATTCAAGTGCTCATACAATGCGCTACTTCCTTAAATGAGGAAGGTAAATATAAAGAAGCTAAAAGTGCAATAAGCGCAGTACTTGCAGCAAATTCAGATGAAAAAATAAAGCAAGATCTAAAAAATCTTCTACAGAAAATTGCAAAAAACAAAGCACTTAAAATAGAAGATTTTGAAACTATGTAAACAATGATCGCCCTTAACCAAAAATAGTCGACCAATCAACAGTGCCCAGGAGCAAACCTCCAATGCAAACGGCATTGGCTTTCCAGTTGACTTGTTCTTTGTAGAGCCATTTTCCCCACAAATTACAGCCAAGAATGATTGTGACCGAAAACATGGGAAAAAGCATGGCCTGTTCAAGTGATGTTGCCACTTCTGTCGCTCTGAGCATGGCAAAGGCCCCTATGCCATGGGCCACACTTCCGATCATTCCATAGGAAAATTCTGAGCGATTGGGCATCCGCTTTTCTTGCGAGAAGAAAAGAAAAGCTTGGATAATGGCAGCTGTTAAAAAAACAACTGGCATGAACCATTGCATGCTGGCTACTTCCGGCGCAAAGGAAAACCCTAATCCTTGTTTACCTGGGAAATTGATGAAGAGGGCGCGCCAATTGAGGAAGATGAGATAGGCGACATGGGCTAAGAAGGCAAGAGAGACAAAGGTAAGCCATTTACGGCGACTGGCCATTTCTCCCCCACCCCAGCCTGCCCAACAGATCCCAATGATCACTAAAATCGATCCAATCGCATTCCAAAGGGTATAGTAAAATCCAAATTGCGCACCAAATAAAATGACAAGCATCAAAATCGGCATGACAGAAGAACAATTCAACATAGCCACGGAAAGACCTGGAGGACCATTCTCAAAAGCTTTGCCGAGGAATCCCATGACACACGCAAGAAGAACACCGCCAGCAAGAGCAAAAATAGCCATTGAGGGATCCCAAGCATAATTTCCCGTGCGGATAGGCCCCAAAAAAATCATAACAAAAACGGAAAGTCCCAGCTGCATCATCAGATACGCTTTACTGGTGCCGCCTGCATCAATACTGCGGCGCAAACATAAATTGGAAAGAGCAATGCAAAGCCCTGCCAGTAGCATGAGTTGAATACCCATCTTAGCCTCCTTTTTAATGGTTCAAGTTGAAAGCATTATATCTGTTTGTGATTGGATTGTAAATCCTAGCAATAAAAGGGGGCCTAAGTATAATGAAAAAAAACGGATTTCACTGGAGGCACAAGGATGGGAGAGCGATTTTTCCAGCCGCGAAAAATAGCCCTGTATATACTTCTCACAGGGGTTTTATATATATTCCCTGGCTATTCTGATACTGCAAGCGCTACCCCTAAAGAAGCGCTCATGCTACGCAGAATCACTGAGTATTGGAAAGATGGTGATTACGCAACGGTTAAAAGACAAATTATTGATTTTCTCGCAAAAAATCCTGAAACAGGATTGCATGATCATCTCAATGCAATGCTTGGCGATCTTTATTTTCAGGAACGCAACTACAGGCAAGCACTCGCAACTTATGATTTAATCGGCAATCCGGAGATCAAGGAAAAAACGATTTTCAATACGCTTCAAGCCCAATTTGAAATGCGCAATTTTCGCTCTGTGATCGATGGAGCAGAACCCTACCTCAAAACACTTAGGGGCAGTGTCGAAGAGATGAAGGTACGCTATTTACTTGCAGAGGCCTGTTTTCGCGAAGCCCTCAAATCCGATGATATGGAACATAAAGTTTTCTACTTAAAGCTGGCAAAACCTCATTATAAAATTTTAACTCAGACAAAGTATAGCGACCGCGCCCTTTTTCCCTTAGCAGAAATCCATCGCCTCCTCCGCGAAGATGAGCGGGCTGCTTCGCTTTATTTGACTCTAGCGCAAAAGTATCCAGAACACCGCGAACGTTTTCTTTTCCAAGCAGGTATTTTGCAAATCAAAGAAAACAAAAATGAGGCAATTGAGACATTTCACAAAGTTTTTGAGATGGGAGGAAAACGCTCACGCCTTGCCGCTTTCAACAGGCTCGTCTTGCTCTATCAAAATGACGAATACGAAGATTTTTTGCACTTCTACAAGGATGTAATTGGCCTTATGCCAGAACAAAAAGTGCCTCTTTTGCAATTTTATGAGGGTCGCTGCCATTATTCCATGGGCGATTATCAACAGGCTGTGATGCCACTTGAGAACTTCATCACTGGCGCGAAAGGGCGCTCTAAAGAACAGAAGACTGCCTACTTGCTTCTTGTCAATTGCTCTCGCTATCTCAAAGACATTGCCCTTCTCGAACGGACGCTTTTTTCCTTTAAAAGCTCTTTCCCCAAAGATGAAGAAGTGCCAAAAGTTTTGATGATTCATTCACAGATGTGCCGCGAAAATGGGGATTTCATTCAAGCCCTTGCTGATTTGAAAACACTCGCAATGGATTATCCAGGTTATGAAGAAGCCGAAGCAGTCATGTATGACTATGCTCTGCTTCTCTCCCAGACTGATAACTGGGTGGAAGCTCGCGAGATGTTCTTATCTTTCGTCGATAAATATCCTCATAGCGAAAGGCGCAGTGGAGCTTGGCGTCATCTTCTCAATTGTTGCATCGAAGAGCTGAGAAATCCAAGCCAAGTCAATTCAGACGTAACGAAAAAAACCTTCATCAACATCTTGGATAGAGCGCTCAAAGAAGAAACCATTCTAACAGAACAAGAACGGCAACAATACTTCATTGTCATGTTGAAGTGCTATTGTGAACTAGGAGAATATGAAGATGTCATTCCTGCTCTATCACAGTATATATCCGATGTAGTCAATCCCGATTTTCTTGCTGAAGCGCATCTCTTGATGGCAATCTGTCAGCAGAAGGTAAATAGCGATCTCTCCCTTTTCATCCAACATGCTGAGGCAGCATTTTCCTATAATGCAAAACTGCCTGAAAGCGAAATCCTCCATTTAGAGCTCTATAATGCTTATCTCACGAAGAGCCTCTCTGCCCAAGATGATGGAAACCGGGATTACTTCCAAAATCTTGCAGCAGAACACCTCTTTGCTTCACATGCTTGGCATGAGCGCTCCATCAAGCTCGACAACTATCTCTGGCTTGTCAATCATTTCTATCTGCAAGCAAAAGATGGGTGCGAAGAGGGGCATCGAAAAGCAGAAGTCCTCTTCAAAGACTTGCTCGGCATCAATCCAAATCAAGAGACACTCAGCATCTCCTCAGATTCCCTCTATTTAGAAGGAGAAGTTCTCAAGTATGCTCATTTGCTTGAAATAGCAGGGAAATACAAAGACAAAGCAAGCCTGCTTGAAATGCTTGCCCGCAAACAAGAGAAACATGCCCAGCTTCCTTGGAAGCTAAAAAAACGGACTCTTTTCGAACTGGGGAAAACCTACGAAGCCCAGAAGCAATACCAAAATGCGCTCAATTCCTACCGCCACATCGTGAAAACCGCAGAGAGAGGCTCGATGGTGACCAACTCGGCAGCCCTTCATCTTGCTAAACTCGAATACCGCCTTCTCAAACCTCAGCAAAGAATGAGTGAAAGCCCCGAGATGATCTCGATTTTGCATACTCTCAAAGATTTGCAAATCCAAAAGAAAATCGGCGCTGAGCCGCTTCATCTCGAAGCGGCATTACAATATGCCGAGATTCGCAGCTCGCTGTCTGAGCCGGAAAACTATGCGAAAAATGCTCACTTCTTCTACAAAAGAATGTTTGATGATTTCCACGCAAAAGAAGATCCGATTGCAGAAGAATACAATGCAGTGCGTGAGAACTTCCCCGACAAAGATGCCATTTTTGGGGCTTATATGCTGTATCTCGATGCCCAAATGCTCAAGTGTGAGGCGCAAATAGCTAAAAAGGAAAAGAAAAACGATAAAGCCCTTGCTCTTGAAGATCAGGCCTTGCAAATCCTCGATTCACTTCTAGAAAAAGAAGAGTATTTAGAGCCCTATCTACTCGAACGTGTAAAAAGAACTAAGGTGGAAATCGCTAAAGCATTATGAAGTTTGGAGAAATCCGTAAATCTCTCTTAATTTTTTGCCTTACGGCTTCGATTGCCCTGCATATCGGAGCCGTTTGGTTTCTCTTTTCTCGCCCGTATAGCCTTGATGTCAGCGAGGCGCAAAGTCTTTTGAAGCCTGCAAATGCCTCTGGAATTATTCCTAAAGAAAGTGAAGATTTACTTGTTGAAAAAATTGAAAAAGCCCTAGAAGAATCACTCAATAACATCTCCCTTGCCAGTGCCAAAATAGAAAGACAAAAAGACATTGCCAAAGAGAAAAACTTCTTCGAAGAAGAAGAAGAAGAAGATTCCTTGGAAGAAATTTCTTTTGCCCCTAGCAAAACCCTCTTTGTTACCACGCCAAAGTTAAGAAAAGAAGAACTTGTCGTTATGCAAAAAATCTCAGGTGATTTTGCAGCCAGCATGCCTCCCGCTTTCGATCCGGAAATGGAAGCCTCACTGAAAGATTTTGCTCTCGATGATGAACTTGAAGATGATTCCTTCTCCTACCAAAGTGAGAAATTTGCGAGCATCGATTTTAATGATCCCAAAATTGTTGAAGAGTCAGCTCCAATGGCACAAGCAGTGGAAGATGATTATACGATGACTGACAAGCAATTTACCCCATCAGCACTGCCTACGCACAACAAGGAAGGACTTGACCCCCACTTTATTGCTTCACTTAAAAAACTCAAAACCCCACGCATGGAAATCAGCATAGAAATGAACGAGGAGAAAATGTTCTCACAACTTTCCGAGAGTACAAGTCCCAAGCTTATCCTTCCCAACTCAGTGGATTACTTGCGCAGCCAATGGCTCAAGCGAAGCCTTGCCGATCGCTCTCTCCCCGAGCTGGAGTACTATGGCCTCGAAGGGATAGCCACACAGCTTGAGTGGGAAGAAGAAGTCGATATCGATATTGCTCTTATGCCTGCACCAGAAGG